>JAYRWZ010000204.1:0-2024 GCA_041917875.1 Chloroflexota bacterium
CAAAGGATTTGACCGAACGATTAATCTCAGCTTACCGGTACAACCCATAAGCGGCGATATATTGGGCACTGTTGAATGCAAAGTAATGCTCGGCACCGACGACACCATTACATTGAATTTAGTGAATTTAGATGCAGGTGGTGCGCCCGTGGGCTTAACCGCGCAAGCGGGAACATTTACCGTGCTGGGTATATGCGAAGCCGGTGGCAAAAGACTTTTCAATCCGTTCGCAACGCCACAAATGTCCATTAATCCCAATCCACCGCATGAAGCAATGAATATCAGAATTCATACTGTGGAAACAGGGCATCACACGCTGCGTATCATTTCCTCATTGGGCGAAACGGTCGCACTGATAAACGACGAAGTATTGGAACATGGCGACTATATTTTTACATATCCTATGGAAGCATTATCAAATGGCACATATAGGGTTATACTCCACACACCGACTATGCAATTAAGTGCTCCATGTGTGATTATGAAATAAAATTCTATGAAGTTCTCAAAACCATCTGCTCCGATGGGGCTTATCGGTCTTGATTATGAAGAAAGATTTTCCATTTTATATTTGCCGTAATACCTAATTTTGTATTTATATTTATTACTCATCAAAGAATATTCGTATGTTAAAACAAACAGTTACCTTAATTAAGGGCGATGGTATAGGTCCCGAAATCGCCGAAGCCATCAAGACAATATTCGCAGCGGCAAATGCACCGGTAGCATGGGAAGAAGCAGATGCAGGCCTTTATTGCATTGAAAAATACGGCAATGGCTTACCTAAAGAAACCCTCGATTCTATTGCACGCAATGGGATTGCATTGAAATCACCGACCACGACACCCATAGGCGGCGGCCATAAAAGTATCAATGTGACTATTCGCAAGACACTCGAACTTTTTGCCAATGTCCGTCCATGCAAAACATTCCCCGGCATCAAAACCCGTTATGATAATGTGGATTTGATTATTGTCCGTGAGAATGTCGAAGACACCTATGGCGGCATTGAACATCAGCAAACACCCGAAGTTGCCCAATGTCTGCGCTTGATTACAAGTGTCGGATCACGTGCTGCTGCTCGTTATGCCTTTGAGATGGCACGCATTGAAGGACGTAAAAAAGTTACGTGCGTGCACAAAGCAAATATTCAAAAAATGACCGACGGTTTATTCTTGCGTTCATTTATGGATGTTGCTGCCGGCTACCCTGCCCTTGAGCACAGCGATATCCTCATTGATAATTTATGTATGCAACTTGTCATCAAACCCGAACAATTCGATGTTCTCGTATTGCCGAATTTATTCGGGGATATTGTCAGTGACTTATGCGCCGGTCTTATTGGTGGTCTTGGCGTAGCCCCCGGCGGTAATATTGGCACTGATGCGGCAGTATTTGAAGCTGTGCATGGTTCGGCACCTGATATTGCAGGAAAAAATCTTGCTAATCCGACAGCATTGCTTTTATCCGGTATTCAGATGTTGCGTTATATGGGAGCAACCGACCATGCTGCACTCATTGAACAGGCATTGACCAAAACATTGGAAGCAGGCATTAAAACACGCGATATTGGCGGCTCGGCTACCACCACAGAATATACAGACGCTATTTGTGCGGCAATTGCCGATTTACCTGCGGTGTCGTCTTCGGCTGAATCAACAGCATCACGAGTGCGCATTGCACGTGAAGAATTACGTAAAGAGCAAGCTCCGTGGACTGTAAAAGGGGTGGATATATTTGTGCGCACCACCGATATTAGTCTTTTACCAAAATCAGTAGGAAATTTGACCTTGACAATGGTATCGAATCGCGGTACGAAAGTGTATCCGGGAGATATTCCTGATATTGTTATTGTGGATTGTCAACGCTGCCGCTACACCGCAGAGACTCCTCTTAGCAATGAAGATATACTCGAATTTCTTAATAATTTCCCGGCAGAGCTTCCATGGATGCACATTGAAAAACTTCATGAAGAAAATGGCGCTGCTCTCTATTCCAAAGCACAAGGCGAATAAATATTATTA
>JAYRWZ010000205.1:0-3686 GCA_041917875.1 Chloroflexota bacterium
CTCCGGCAACTCTTGCACAGTTGGTACAACAAACAATGATTGCCATTCATCAACAATTAACCAATTTAGGGTGCGACGGAGCTTCGCGGACTGTGTATGCACCGCAATGTTGGAGAAATGTTGGTACATCTGTGTATGATGCAGATCCATGCGGGCAAGATCCATGCTGTTCAATTACAGGTCCTCTCGGCGGTCCTTATACTTTTTCTTCACCGGGCACACCTTCATGTCCTGTCGGATGTGAACCTATTTGTCAATAATGTATGAAAGGAACATCAATGAAAACGATAATCTTTATAAGTGCACTCATAGTGACACTAAGCACGGCTGATGCGTATGCTCAACAAAAACATAGTGTCAGCGATAATAGCAAAACGGTATTTTTCCGTGATAAACATCAGAATCTCTCTGTTTCTACCGATGGCGGTTCAACATGGCGACAACTCGGTAAAACAGACATGACGGATGAGGAAGCACAACAAGAACAAAAAAATCCTTTGAACATTGCGCCGAATCCTGCGAACAATGCAGCCGAACTTTCTTTTGTTATGGAGGAAAAAATTGTGGCGGAAATATCTCTTGTCAGTCTGGATGGCAAAATACATTTCACAAAGCAGATGGACTGTCGTCAGGGTAAAAACTCTTTGTCATTGCCGACGCAGAATTTGGCAGCAGGCGCGTATTATTGCATAGTCCGTTATGGCACAACTGTCGAACGGTCATTATTTTTAATTCAATAATTTGAAAGGACAAAACAATGAAATATATCATAAGTTTTATTGCAATACTCTGCATAATAATCACGGACTCTTCTGCTCAACCTTGCGGTGGTACGAGTATGCCTCCTTGCGCAGAATGTATTTGTGAAATGGATGCTTCTGCACCGGGTGTCACTGAGCAAAAGCGGTCTATGGTCATTGAAATAGATAATCCACATTGTATTTTCACGGTCTATTATCGAATTCAATGTGGAGGTACATGCGACTACCCTGCCAGACTTCGCATTGACAGTATGGTGTCACAAAATACGGATTTAAATTGCGCACCATGCAGTTTTAATACGGCAAGCGATATGCAAACTATATTATCAAAAGCAGAGAGAATTCTCATTCTTAAAGGGCTTATGTTTAATCCTTGCGGAGTGCCCAATCACACGAATTTGAACAGCAATCAAACACTCTATGCCAGCAGACCGATTTGCTGGAAAAAAGAAACAAGTTCACAAGGTGGACCTTTCGGCAGTATTAATAAGATGAAATTATCGCCATGCGATGCTGCCGGATGTTGTGTGACTAAATATTGTTATCGAGTCAGCCCAACAGGTCAAGTCACGCTTGTGGAATTGGCTTCCACACCATGTCCTGATCCAAATACGATAGATTGTTCTATACAATCAGGTTGTACTCCGCAAACCTATAAAGTATGCGGCGACGATTGATGTTTCACTCTATGGGAATCGGGTTTAAGCCCGATTCCCGTCTTTTACAAAGGAAATCATGATGAAATACTTCATTATTTTGAGTATAATATTTGCAAGTACATTGCAAACTCGTGCACAGTTAGAAAATAATAATTGGATGGTACATGGGAGAATAGGATTGCGTTTTTTACCCGAATTTTCTACATATTTGATTAGAGCAAATCCGCGACCATTTACAAGTGAATGTGTAACAACATTCTCCGATCCTATTAAAGGGAATATCGTTTTTTCTCAGGGTATTATAAGAGCCAATGATAATGACCACCCTACTTTTTATCATACTAAACCAATTAATTCTACTATTAGAAATAAAGACTATGACAAGATTCCTTCTCGTAAATATGGACTCAATTATCTCTTGCATGGAAATTATACCACTTCTCAAGCTTTTATGACATTACCATCAAATTATGAATGTGGAAAATATCTTCTCATAAGTTTAGCAGGATGGGAAGCGAGTTTCGCTGCTCCCGAAGAAAAAGAAGAAGAAAAACAATATCGAGGAACATTATGCTATAATGTCCTTGATATGAAACAAAATAATGGAAAAGGACGTGTAGAAAACCCTTTAAATTCCATTATAGTAAAGGATGGATTATCAGAAGGATTGACCGCGACTATCCATGCCAATGGGAAAGATTATTGGATACTTACAACTTTAATCTATGGTAATCGTGATTTTATCGCCATTCCTGTAATTAAAGATGTGCCCGATACAAATAAAAAAGTGATTAGCCCTGATTCTATCGAAAAAGGAAGTATTGGGTATAAAATAATAATATCTCCAAATAGTAAATATTTATATGGGAAAGTTGCAATGAATAGAAGTAGAACATCCTATATTTACGGATTTGACAATTCAACGGGTACAGTGTTGCCAATAATCAAATTAGATACATTAAAGAACAAAGATAAAGAACCATTATCCTTATATCAATCGACATATTATGACGGTGCATTTTCTCAAGATGGTAGATTTCTATATGTCGTTATTTACAATGGTAATAGCAAAATAGGTGATCTTCAAAATTATTTATTGCAAATAGATGTTGAAAAAAGGGAGTATCAAATATTGAGAATACCAATTGATTATAGAGGAATTTATAATAATATCAACTTCATTTCTCTGGCACCTGATGGCTATATGTATTTTTATACTTGTTATAATAATATATTTAGAGCTTATAGAATTTTAGAATCAAATACAACAAATCCTACATTTGAAAATGTTGCAGATATTGATTTACGCGATTTAGAGCATGTTTTCCCAAACTTTCCACACCCTAATTTCAGTAATCATGTTTTTGACCCCAATTATAAGCGAGTACCGACATTATGTGATTTACCGAAAATGCTGCCTTTTGACACAAGTATTTGTGTTGGCGAATGGATCACTTTATCACCCAAATTTGAAAGTTTACCGACGATGAATCTATGGCAATGGGATGCTAAAAATGCCGAAGTTAAAACAGGAAAAGATTCTTTATTTACAACACGTTTTCTGTCCACAGGTGTTTTTCCTGTGCGATTTATCGGCTGTAATGCGAATGGTTGTGACACGAATAGTATTCAGGTTACTGTATATGAAAAACCGACTATTCTTCGTGCCCCCGATTATACTTTATGTCCGGGCGAAAGTGTCCGCATCGGCAGAATGAATACACCTGTTTTTGAATATTCATGGTCACCGCCCGATTATTTGGATAATCCGAACAGTGCCACACCACTTTGCACACCACAAAAAAATATGCAATATATTCTCACAGTAAAAAATACAAATGGCTGTGAAAATTATGATACGGTGAATGTTACTTTGGGCGGTGAATTATCAGTCTTTGCAGGAACGGATACCACTATCTGTAAAGGTGAAACTCTGCAATTATCGGCAAGCGGCGCAGAGAATTTTTCATGGTCGCCGACGACGGGATTAAGTGATCCGAATAGTGCAAATCCACTATTTACAGGTACTTCTACAATACAATATATCGTCACGGGAACATCAGGAAATTGCGAAGGGAAAGATACCATTATAATTACCGTCAATGAAAAGCCGACATTGTCGGTTTCGGAAAATAGAGAAATTTGCCTCGGCGATACAGTTCATTTATCCGCCAACGGTGCATCAGAATATGTATGGTCACCTGCCGAAGGACTAAATAATCCGACCATATCAAACCCTATTTTTGGCGGCACAAAAACAACAGAA
>JAYRWZ010000206.1:0-2759 GCA_041917875.1 Chloroflexota bacterium
ATGAGCGTATATACTGTGAATGATGGGAAACTTCATAATTACCACCGAATTGAGGATAATCATTTTTTAAGGTATTAAAACAATGGGGACATGTGGTCACAATATTTTTTACATTATACATATTGAGGGTTTCCACATTCATTTTTGTCAGCATATCGGCAAGATATTCATTACCGGAGCGGCGAGCGGGGTCGCCGGTGCAGCGTTCCTCAGTGCCCAGAATACGGAAATTAATACCGGCATGTGTCATTAATTCTGCAAAAGCCAAGGTAATTTTTTTCGCTCTGTCATCAAAACTTCCGGCACAGCCAACCCAGAATAATACTTCCATGTTGGGATCTTCGGCAGCGGTTTTTATGCCTGTGCCTTCCGCCCATGCCGCTCGATCACTTTCGGAAAATCCGCCCCATGGCACGCTGTTATTTTCCATATTGCCATAAATATCGGGTAAAATTGCCGATTCTTCATTAAATGCGGATTCCATCATGACCATCGAACGGCGCATACCGACAATGGCGGGCACATGTTCAATATTGACGGGACATTCTTGCATACATGCACCGCACGTTGTACATTGCCATAAGGCATCGGGATTGACATAATCGCCGATTAATTTTTTATTCCATATACTTTGTTCTTGATCATTTAAGACTTCGGTAAATATTTCTTGTTCCAACTCTGTGTATTCGGCAGTGCTGATACCGCTTAATATATGTTCGGCTGCTTGTTTCCGCTCTTGGCGTGAGGCATTGAGCGCATAATCGGCGATTTTGGATTGTAAAGGACCTTTTTCCATTGTGCGATGATGAATTTGCACAATAATTTCGCGCGGGTCAAGTACTTTACCTGTTGTATTGGCAGGACATACGCTGGTGCATCGTCCGCAATGCGTACAGGTATAACCGTCAAGAATAGTTTTCCATGAAAAATCCTCAATATCATTGATACCAAAGCGCGTGATATTGTCTTGCTCAAAATCAATTTTCTCCAATACATTGGGATAAGTAATTTTAGAGAAAAACACATTAGGAATGGAAGTCAAAACATGCAAGTGCTTGGAATAGGGCAAATAATTGGTAAATCCCAAAATTAATATGATATGAATCCACCAACATGCTTCAAAGATAAAATGCAATGTTCCATACGAAAAACCGGAGAAAAGCGCATTGGCAATAAAAGAGGAAACCGGACGGACAGCCCATGAAAAATCGGTATCCATTGCCACTCGTGCAGAATTTTGG
The DNA here is from genome assembly GCA_041917875.1 of Chloroflexota bacterium. GTDB lineage: Bacteria > Bacteroidota > Ignavibacteria > Kapaibacteriales > UBA961 > UBA2353. The sequence continues at coordinate 1,242 of JAYRWZ010000206.1, forward strand.
AATAATAATGATGTGACAATAGAAAAAATGGTCAGCAAAATCATTGCGGCTTCCACTTTTTCGGCTTCCACTTGCAAACGTTTAATTTTAGAGACATAACGTCTCCATAGTGACATCATAGTTCCGGCAATAATCATCAAACAAAAAATATCAATGAGAATTGACATCGCCGAATAAATCGGACCTAAAAAGTTAAGCCCTAAAGCCGGATGGATACCTTCCAACACGGATTCCGTTGCCGCCGCCAACAGAATAAGAAAACCCCAGAAAATACCGGCATGAATAGGACCGGCAACTTTATCGCGTAATATTTTTGTTTGAGCAAAACCTACAAGCAACGTTTGTCGTATGCGCGCCGGAATATTATCCCATCGTATTTCCGGTTTGGCAAAACTCAAATATTGTAAAAGGCGTGCTGCACTTCGTGCAAAAATACCTCCGGCAATTGCCATGAGAACAAGAAATAAGTAATTTTTTACTTCCATACTATTATCACCTTTGTATAAATAATGTCTGTTAATTAGTCCATATTTCTGCACACAGTTTTTCTAATGCAGTGCGGAAATGATAAATATCCGTAAAAGAATTATAGAGCGGTGCGGGTGCAATACGAATAATATTGGGTTCGCGCCAATCACCGATAATGCCTGCATCTGTTAATTTTTTATGTAATTCTTTCCCTTTTTCGGCAAAAGCGAGAGATAATTGCGCGCCGCGCTGTTCTTTTTCTTTGGGTGTGAGCACGGTGAGCGGAATTGCGGGATTGTTGCCTAACATATCGTTAATGTGAAATTCAAGAAAAGCCGTCAATTGATCACGTTTTGCGCACAGCGCATCGAAACCGGCTTCTTGAAAAATATCAAGCGATGCTTTGAGCGCCGCCATCTGAAACACTTGCGCATTGGATAGTTGCCATCCATCCGCGCCTTGCGAAGGTTTGAACCCTTTTTTCATTTGGAAACGCGAGGATTCTTCATAGCCCCACCAGCCCCCGAAACGAGGTAATTCGGGCGATGATCCATGCCGCTCGTGGACAAATATGCCGCCAATGCCACCGGGACCCGAGTTCAGATATTTGTAGGAACACCATGCCGCAAAATCCACATCCCACTCATGCAAAGCCAATTCCACGTTGCCGATGGCATGAGCCAAATCGAAACCTGCTTTTGCACCGATACGATGCGCCGCCGCAGTGATGCTTTGCATATCGAAACGTTGCCCTGTCTGATACTGCACGCCACTGAAAAGTACCAAAGCGACCGATGAACCATGCTCTTCTATAGTGCGGACAATGTCTTCTGTGCGAAGGGTTGTTTCGCCCTCACGGGGTGCAATTTCGATAAGTGCCGTCTCGGGATTGTAACCATGGAACGCTATTTGTGTCTCTACGGTATAATAGTCGGAGGGAAAAGCTCCGGCTTCGATAATAATTTTGAAGCGTTCTTGCGTCGGACGATAAAACGATACCATCATCAAATGGAGATTGACGGTCAGTGTATTCATACAGACAACTTCGGA
>JAYRWZ010000207.1:0-30641 GCA_041917875.1 Chloroflexota bacterium
ATTTTGTTGTAATTTTGTTAAGATCATATCGGGGAGTTGTTTTGTAAGTGTAAGTTGTTGTTGTTTTTGCAAATATACAAACATTCAACTTCCCGACTTTTGTTTAAACAAGTTCAATAATTGTCCGCACACGATTCGCAAGATTTATGGATTAGAAGGATAATACTGTGAGAAGAATCAAAAAATCCTGTCTATCTTGTAATCATAAATATTCTGTTCCGACAATGTGCAGAAAATATCTGAACCCTGATTCTTTTGATTTGCCTGATGAACATGATACTCAACATCCTGTCTATCTTGTAATCATAAATATTCTGTTCTGACGACTGCAGTATTCTGAGTATGGAGAATAACGATACTTCTATTCAAACTTCTCTTTAGGTATGATATATCTCTGTATTTTGCCATCATTATGATATGTACTTGAAATCAAATATTTAGCAAAGATTATATCCGGTTCACCCCAATGGGTTACAACTGTATAGAATCTATAAGAATGTAGATGAAACAGAATACTAGTTCTAAAATCCAACCATTCCTAATCTGTTACATTAGTAAATTTTATACCATTATACGAGCGTAATTCTTTTCTTTCCTTCAATCCCCCTCTTTCTGAAGATTGGAAGGTTGAATCAGTCATTCTAAAGAAAAATGTACAAAAAAATCGGGACATTGTTCCGCTATATCTTCAACAACGGCAATCTTTTTATATATAGACAATCTATCCCTGTTGTTTTCAAAATGTTTATAACTACAAGTTAATCGTAAAGTATCATTTTTTAAGTATATTTTTTCAATATAATTAGCCATTTGATAATACTTCAATATCCGTACATTTGTGTCCTTACAATATTTATTGGCAAAAAATATAGCATAAACAAAAGTAATCATACATGGAACTGTTTTATCAGAAAATTGAATATTCAGGAAAATTTGCAAACCGGCTTCAAATGTTGTTGAACGTTTAACTGAATCAATATACGACTCTTCAGATTTATCTCGGACATGCCGGCGAAAGATAATGAACATATACTCAATAGGAAAAAAGATACAAAGTATATAAAATATCTCTTTGGGTAGTTTATCATCCTGAGGGTGTGGCGCAGAGCATTTACAGCAGCCCATACGCCCAACGACTTTTGTTTCATATAAATACCTTTACAACTGATTCATTTGCAATATACATGATTTAGCTCATCATTCCCAAATGTACAAATTCAAGCAAAAAAAAAGGTCGTCCCGATGAGGGACGACCTTGATAGTATCGTGAGGATATGCACGATATTATCTCATGAGCACCACGCTGCGCTGCGCTACGGTTGCACCGGAAGCAAAGCGAATTGTGTACATACCGTTCGGAAGCATATCTGCATCGAAACGTACGGAGTGCGGACCTGCAGCAAACATTTCATTTGCTGCAATAACTGCAATGCGTTTGCCTACTGCATCGAATACTTCAATTGTGACAGCATTACCAACAGGCAATGTGAAATCAAGAGATGTTTCGTTCGTAAACGGATTCGGTGCAGGTAATCCAACGAGAGCATCACCTGTAAAGAGCGGTTGTTCTTCCACATCTGTCGGTGTGTCAATGCTAATAGATGTATTGCCTAATTCAGCGCAAACAAGACCAACAGCGGAAGCGCGAATAATAACATTGTCTGATGTTACAGAAGGCACTTTCCAATTGAATGATTGTTGTTTTGCACTTACACCTTGTTGTATAGCAACCCATGATTTACCGCCATCAACGGAATACCAAAGGTCATAGCGATCTGTTTTTGTGACATTGCAACGGATAGTTGCTGTTTGTCCGCCTTTGAATGCTGTACCTGCTTTCGGTGAGATGAACTCAGCAGCACCGATGACGATGCGGAATCTGTCACTGAGAGCAAGCTCAAGGTCAGTAGCAGCATCAACCATGCGCACAACGGCATTACATGTGTTTACTGTCGGCACTAACCAAGGAGTGGTTGCATCGGCAGCCGGTTTTGTACCTGTCACATTAATCCAGTTATCTGCGCCATTAGCTGAGTATTCGAAACGAACAGCTTGTGCTTCGTCCGTGATCCAATCAATACGATCGGTTGTACCACCTTGAATAGAATTGGTTTCTGCTGTCGGATAAAGAATAGCCGATGCAGGAGGTCCTATTTCAAAGATTGCATCACTGCGATCATATTCGGCACTTGTGACAGGATTAACCAAACGCACAAGGCATTCATTGGAACGGATATTTGGCACTTGCCATGCAAATTCTTGGTTTTTGGCAAGCACAGGAGTTGTGGTAAGGCGTGTCCAGCGTTGACCATTGTCTGCGCTGAATTCTACATGTACCGCATCTGCGCCGTCATTTGTCCATGTGATTGTTTGGATTTTGCGTGCACGCCACAATTCACCGCCGTTTGGTGATTTAACGATTGCAGTGCGCACAATGCGAGCTGCCGGAATATCTTCGAACTTACCTTTACCTGTCACATTACCGCCATCAATGCGAAGCACACCTGTGATTTCTTTGTTCCAAGAGAATTCATACTCTGTGGCATCAAGTTGTGTGCGTTTGAAACGTAATGTACCGAGACGTGTGCGTGTGTTTGGCACGCTGAGACCACCGCGTCCGAGTGAACGGAGATAGTCAATCTCGATAGTACGAACATTGGTAAGCGGATTCGGTGTGGTTTCGGTCGGAGAACCGTAAGCACGTGCATATCCAAGTTTGTCATTATTGCTGAAAGGCATGGTTTCGATATTGAACAAGCCTTCGTATTGTACTTGTGATGGATTGAAGTTGATAGCGAAGGTACAGTTACCCGGACCCCATGCTTCACCTTCATTTTTGATAAAGAGATCAACGTCAATGAATTCACCAACGATGCGAGCATCACCGGAAAGTGTGTAGCGTAAACCGGCAGCAGAACCACCGAGAATTGCTTCACCATTGCCTTTGACAGATGATGCACCTGTGACAGTACCGCCGTCAGCAATGATACCATTACCGTTGTTATCGCCACCGCGAGCTTCAAATCCGGGGATAATACCACGCAATGAAGATTGTTTACCATTATTTCTGTCCACGATGTCGCGGTCAAAGTTTGTAGTAAAGCCATCACCGGTTACATCAGAAGAGAAACAACCGGAACAACCGTTTTCAGCACGAACTTTAGAACGGTCAGCAGCATTGATTTGACCGTCTTGGTTGATATCACCACCTACCATTGCAGCCATAGGATTGAGCGAAGAACCGCCCATACCGTCATTGTACATTAACGCTGTTGTTGCATAATCTGATTGTACGGGATCTAATGTCGAGTTACCGAATGCAGTAAATTTACCTGCACCTGCATAAACATCATCTGTGCTTGCAGTAATAACATCACCGGCTGTAGCCGCAGAATTTTGACCCCATGCTTGGAAGTCCCAACCGGATTCGATTTCCCATGTGGAAAGATCATCACCGCTGAATCGGAACGGAACGGGAACTCGTGACATAATCGGCAAGTGATTGATATGGTCAAGTACCGCAAAGTATTCGCCATCAATTTGATTATCAATGATGAATGGCACATTTGCAAACTGAGAACCATCATTACCGCGAGCAGCACCTTGTGAAGGATCGCGACCTGTCAAATCATTGGAATATGCATCCTCAGAAAGATAGGTACCTTTCAATACACCTGGTTGATTAGCAACTGATTCATATAAGCGTAAGCGTAAGCCACGTGTGCTGAATGCTGTACCGATATTACGCATATTGCCCGGTACATCACCGTCATGTAAACCTTCGAGCAATACACGCACAGTGAAGTTGCTTGGAGGGATAATGGTAAATAATGGACCTTCGGAACGTAATGTCGGGATGTCTGTATATTCAAACGGTGTTGAACTGTTGACAGTTGAACGACCGCGTAAACGTAAACGAGCATTGGTCAATGTTGAAGCAATTGCTCCTTGGTCATTATAGATACCGTCATTGTTCAAATCAGGATCAGCAGTGCCAACATTTAAGTTACCGGCAAATTGCACAAGCGGTGCAGCCGTACCGTCGAATTGGAATTCGGGGTTGACTGTCGGTGTTGTGAATGCATCGGTATATGTACCTGCATAATTATCACTTGCTGTTGCTTGGTAAGGTTGAATAACCACACCGCCACCGCCAAGAGTCGAGAACTCTAAGTCAGAAGAATACGTGGTATTACCTGTACGGAATAAATCACGATCATAATCAAAACCAACCCAGCGAACACGGCGTGTGGCATTATTGCGTACACGACCATTGAACACAGGTTCAACGACTTTGATGTATGGATATGTTGCCGCGAATTTCGAAGCATTTTTCTTCCATAATACTGCACGGATGGCAGGATTTGTTGAAGCGATACCGCTATAGACAACATCATTTGCAACAAAAGGTCCGCCATTGAATGTGAATGCCGCAACAAGATTTGCACGGTTATTCACAGGCGATGAAAGTAATTCATCAGCACGTACTGCTTGCGCACCGCGTAAGAAATTCGTTAAACCATCAGGATTTGTTACCGGGTCATTGTTCGATACACCTGCATTGCGCGGTGTACCGTTCCAGAAGCGTACTTCTTTAATATCGCCGATAAATGAATGGATATTCTGATTTGTACCTGCCGGTTCATAACCGATATAAGCAGGGAAACGGTTATCGCGATTAACGGCAACATTAGTACCAAGTTGATTGGTGATCAATGTGTCGAACTGTAAGTTACCGTCAATGTAGAAACGAACTTGCGATTGACCTGTGAAATTAACGCCAAGATTCAAGAAAACCGCAACATGTGTCCAAGCACTGTCAAGAGATTCAACATTCGGCTCCAATAAACGTAAGGGTTTTTCGATGCTGCTTGTTGCAATTCTTTCATCGCCGGAAGCCGTTGTGACACGCATTTGAACTTGACCTGTACTCAATAAACGAAGCGCATAGTGTGTATTGCCAGATGTCAAGGAAGAATCCATTTTTGTGAAAATCGGGAAATATCCTTCTTGTGCCGATGGGAAGCGATGTGGGCGAACCCATGCCTCAAAGCATGATGTAGGACCACTGATATTTAATGCTGAAGTACCTTGTATTTCTGCAATTGTACCACTTGCATTTTGGAAAGCAAAGAAAGGAGCAACTGTGAATAGTCCTGAGACACCTTCGATTGTCTCTTGTCCGCTACCATCAGCGCCACGAACACGTAACTGTACTTGTTTTGAATAGTTAGTAGCCAAGGGAACCACTGCTTGTAAGTCAGCGGGTGATCCCGGAGGATTGATATTGTTATATGGTTCCCAGATAGCGCGACCTAACTCTACATCCACTTGATTGAGGGGCAAACCGGACGGAACTGTTGTTGAATCAATAGCATCAACCCAATCAGCACCACTATTGCGTGTGAACTCAATACCCACATCAGGTGTGCCGTTTGCAAGACTGCCCAGACCATAAGAAGCCCAACGGATTTCAAAGGTTCTGTCTTCAAGATTGACAATACCTTCGCCGCCACTCGGAGAAGTTAAGCGAATGTGCGGACGGTCAGGACGGTATGTAATGAATTGGTTTTGCGCTGTGGCATTGGTTGCAGCACTTGTGAATAAATTCAAAGTAGAGCCACCGTTTTGGAATGTAATATTGTCTGCAAGGTCGGTACGTGAACCAACCAAAGAGAAATATAACTCCAATGCTGCTTGCGTATTAGGCAATAACCCCGTTACCGGTATATTAGGTGAGGCAACGCCTGCAATGCGTGTGCGAATAGAATCTTGCGATAAAGCCGTTCTCCATACGCGCACTTCTTTAATGCCAGCCGTCAAATAATCAGAAGCAGTAATACCTGTGCCTGTTGATGTAGGATTCACACCAACCCAGATTGGATGATTTGTTGTCATCATACGAATATTAACGGCACTGTCATTGGATTTGCGCGCAACGAGTTCACCATTAACATACAAAGAAATTGTATTGTTGGATACAGTTGCAGCAAGATGTTGCCAATTACTTGCATGACCATTACCAAGCGGGAATGTACTTGCAGTGCGCGATAACTCATCAGGAGAAATAACGGTAGCAATATAGCCACCGGGACCACGACCGAGAATTTCACGAGCACGGAATGCGGGGTAACGACCTTCATGAAGATATAACATCCACGCACCTTCTTCGCCGGAGAGAAGACCGGCACCGGAAGCTACGATACCCGGTTCAATATCTGCACCACTAGCTTGTGTTGCATCAAGGTTAACCCATGCTTCAACAGTAAGCTGTGTGGCATTGCTATAATTTGTGGATGTTCTAAGGTAACGTGAGCCATTTAATTGTAAAAAGAACAAACGACCTAGTGGGAATGTAAAATCGCTGACATCAAATGGAACTAAGCGCGTACGATTAGTAATGTTTGCTGCTGCCTCAGCCGGAGCTGTTGACAATTGAACGATGCGAATTTTAGCAATTTCAGAACGTGATGAAAAGTTCGGGTCTGCTTTCCATATAATTCGAACAATACCGCCATAGCCATCACCACTTGTGCTTAACTGAGCACCGCTTGGCGTTGTAACTAAACGATTTACATCAATGTCTGGTGCCGCTGAATATTCAAGTTCACCGGAAGCATGATTAGCCAAAGCTGCCCCGAGACCGATTGCCGAAGAGTTTGTTTCTGCTACGCGGATCGTGTTGGATGTCCATGAGCCACCACCATCAAGTGAATACTCCATAACATAGGACACCACATTAGTACCATATCCATTTCCGGATGATGGTGTAATAAGACCGCTGCGTTCGAAGTAGATAGGATAGCCCGCAACGCCTAAAGACGCATATTGCGTGCTGCGGTTTACGGCTTCATTCGGACCATTCGGATTAAGAATAGTAATACCACGAATCGTTAATGCTGCCGGATTTGTGACTGTTGTTGTTGCTTCAACATTATTAGCATTTGCATCTAAGATTACAAAATCAGAGAACAAAGAATTAGTGTTAAGAGCAATACCTGCTAAGGTTGCATCAGTTAGTGATGCATGGTTAATAATATCGAAAACCAAAGTACCGATATAAGAACCGCGACCGGAAGTATCAGGACGATAGCCGTCTGTTGCCGGATTGCCATTAAAAGTGACATCTAATTGATAGGTAAACAATGTACCATTGTTTGCTGCTTGCGCTGAATGTGCAAGATAACCCGCCGACACACTAAAAGGTGTGTTGATGGTGCGATATGGTAATGGATATGCTTGGTTAACATCAGCATCTATCGAGTCGGTAACATCCAAAGGATTGGACGATAAACCACCGGAAGTTTGCTGGTCAGCGGGTACAAGATTACTTGTATTGTAAACGATAGGGAATGTCATTGAGCCTAATTTCGGGGTATTTGCACCACGAAGACCTTTGACCCAAATATCTACTCCTATCTGATCACCGCGACGGCGTTGATTCATGGTTATGCTATAGTTTTGTTGTGCGAAGACATCCGTTGTCATACTCAGCACAATCAAGGCAATAATCCCGAACAACCACCGCTTGTTTCCTCCGAAACGTGGTGTCTGTTGAGTGTGTAACATGTTATTGCTCCGTAAAATGTTTAATTATTATTTTTTGAGTTAATTGGTTAATTCTAATATTACTTACGGCGTTGCGCTTTCATATTCGATTGAACTTGTACTTACTGCCATTGTGAATGGTAATGGGCTTGTTGCTCCATCAACACCAAACACGCGAACTGTATATTCACCCGGAGATGCATTATTGATAACTAGCACTTCTTCGGTGGTTTCGCGATATTTGGATCTGCGTAATAAATTGCCTTGCGGATCATACAATTCAAGATTGTAGTTTTTCGGTAAGTTGAACAATTTTACACGCACATGAGGATACGTTGTGGATGTATTAAAGCTGTACCAATCTTCATCAGTAGATAAACTGATATGACCTGTCACGATTGTTGTCGTTCCTTCAGGATCGGTTATCTCGCGAGCTGTTGCAAATGAATTGTTAGGTTCATTTGGATCAACGATTTGCAATGACGGATTGCCGGTAGCTGCATTCAAGAGATAATTTTCCGAAGCAGAGTTACCAACATTGTACTCAAAAACTTGAACATAGTACGGAACACCATAAGCAAGCGATGTCATCGTTACCGCATTACCGGTTCCTTGATACACAACATAGCCATTACCAATTGCTGTTCCTGAGCCAAAAGCGGCTGCACCCGTATAAGTTGTTCCGTCAACCGGGTATTCTGATGAGGTAATCGGGTTATTGGCGCGTGCTACCACGATGCGATTATTGCCCGAACCATTCGTCCATGAAATCGTTGTTGCGCTTGTTGTTACACTGCTGAATGTCAAGTTCGACGCTTGTGTAGCCGGCTCAACTTGCAATGTAGTGCGATTAGCATTCGGAGGACTTGTGAGTAAATAATTTGCACTTGCGTCCAAACCATTGTACTCATACACTCTGTAGTAATAAATGACATTGGGAGCCAAGTTTGTAACAGTCAATGAATTACCTGTACCATTATAGACAATAAAACCATTGCCTAAATCAGTACCCGATGTGCCAAATGCAGCATTCGCCATATAACCGTTATTATCCGCAGGCTCTTCTGTTCCGGTTAAAGCAGCACCCATACGAGCAATAACCAAACGACGTGAACCATTTCCATTTGTCCAAGACACTGTTTGTGAAGTGGTGGTTGGGTTTGTAATAGTCAATCCTGTAGCAGCGATTGTCGGTTCAGCAAATTTTGTTGTTGTAAACTCAACCGGAGGAGCAGTTAAGAAATAATTTGTAGCAGCACCTGCACCATTGTATTCATATACTGCAAAGTAGTATGTTTGTCCGGGTGTTAAGCCATTGACTGTCACATCTGTCGTTGCCGGTAATGCACCTTTGTGTGTAACCACAGACCCTAAAGCCGTAGAACCGAATGTTGCTGCAGGAGTTGCGAAACTTGTACCTGTAGCACCATTGTATTCAATACCATCAGCCGGATCAGATGGTGCCTGACCTTGGCGAACAACAACAATACGATCAGAACCATTACCATTCGTTGCCCATTGAAGTGCCACGCTTGTAGTACCAATAGTACTGATGGTAATTGCGCCTGTAGCTGTTGTTGGTTCAGCAGCACGAACTGTGATGCCGGAAAGAGTACCTGATGCTAAGGTTGCTGCATTATCTGCAACTGTTAACTCAACGCCAGTTTCACCTGTAGCATTTGTCAAAATAGCATCAAATGTCACATTTGTTTGTCCTGCTGCAATTGTTCTGGCAGCGGCATTTTGTGTTGTCAACACTGAAGAACCAACACTGACTGACATATTGGCTTGTACGCCTGCCGCCACTTGAGGCACATCATTATTATCACGTGCTTCGATAGTAATGCGGAATCTGTTAGGATTACCGATCGCTGTTTCATGGATAACCGTATTTGCAGGGTTTCCTGTAATCGCCGTGAAAGGAGTAATTTTTTTGATAACAAGTTTTGTAGCCGCACCGGAAGCACGGATTGTCATCGTATTGCCATTGAATGGTCCACCTGTATTAACTTGTGCAGGACTGTTTACTAAAACAGATACAGGAGGATTGGAAATCGTTGCACGAATAGTACCATTCACGGTAGCCGCAGCCGAAACATTACATGTCACCAAGTAATATTTAGTGTTTGTTGTGCTGTTCAATGCTTCCGTCAATCCAGAGAACGTTACATTACCGGCAACAATGCTGATACCTGTTTGTACATTTACATCAGCAGGATCAACTATACCATTATTGTTCACATCTTGGTATAGTGTGAAGTTTGTAAACTGGCCGGCAGTTGCACCGGAATTTAAGGTAATGCCTAATGTGATAGAATTAATCGTTGATGTTGCAGGACTTGTACCTGTTAAAGAAAATCCGTACAACAATGCAGTTTGTGTATTCTGTGCAATGTCTGCTGCTGCCGGTGTATTGGCATTCGCTACTGTTACGGTCAAAGGTTGGAATGTATAAACCGGACCGGAAAGTGCCGTTGTTGCTACTACAGCACCACCACTAACAGTCACGCCGCTTTGATTAAGCGAACATTGAATCGGTGATGTACCCGTGTTAACACTGCTGCCGATATCCGCAATCACAAAATACCAAAATGTCTGACCTGCTGCCGTAAATGTATTATTTGTTGAAATACTTGTGAAATCAATTGTTGATGCAGTAGTGTTTACTGTTGCAGTCACTGCTGACTCACCGCCGGCTGTATAAATAGAATCAGCCGAACGAACAATGGCAAGATTCGTCAATTTACCTGTTGGGTTACTGCTGATACCGACAGTCAACGCTGTTAATGTAGCAGCACCCGGTGAATCCATGCGGAAACCGAATATCGCTTGTGCTGTTGCTGCTGCAGTTAAAGGATTAGTTGCTAAACCGGCGACAAGTGCATCTGTTGCAATCGTTTTCGGAGCCATTGTGATGAAATATGTACCTGTTGCAAAAGCGAGAGGCGTGGTAAAACCGGCACCAATATCAACAAATTCAGGATATCCCGAGACATCAACCGTTCCGCTGCTTGCTACCCATGTGCCGGACAATGCTGTCGGCACTGCATACACACCAAGAGAAGCTGCTGCTGCCGAGCCGAGTTCCGAGTTATCGAAACGAATTTGAGCAATATCAGTCAAATTCGCAGTATTAAAATCAACACGGTAATAACGATTAATACTCGCTACACCATCCACATCAACGGCATTATGGTAACGACGTACCTCTGTCACAGTCGCACCTGCTATAGTTTGTAAACCTAATGATGTTAATTGAGCTGCGGATGGTGTCGCATTTTCAGAACGAATATAGCCAAGACCTGCTTTTGTATTTTTTACAGTTTGTCCATCTGCTTCAACTAATGTACCATTAGCATCAGTAAAGAAAATTGTGCGATCGCCATTAAGATCAATATCACCGCTGGTTAAAGTTAAAGCACCTGCTGCGCCGGCAACACTGATATTACGCAATAAGACAATATCACCGCTGGACTTATTCACAGTAAGATTAAAGAAAGTAGCTGCTGAACCATCACCGCCAATATACTGTGTACCTGTGCCATTGAATGTTGTTGTTCCTGCTGTTGCTATATATGAACCTGCACCATTGACATACATATTACCTTTGACATTCATGCCGATTGCAGGTGTAGAAGCACCCGTAAAGATAACATTTTGGAATGTTGGAGCTGTAGTAACAATATTAGCACCTGCTCCGGAAAGAGTAATTGTTGATGTGCCTGATGCAGTGAATGTATTAGTATTGGTAAAGACATCTGCAATAGTGAAACTTGATGTTGTTACCACATCCGAAGCTGCATCCACTGTTAACCCAAAGAATGACAGAGTTCCATTATTGGTAATTGTTCTTTGTGCAATATTGGTAAAAGTAATGACCGAAGGCGTGGTTGCAGTAAAAGAACTACCGGCAGCCACTGTGAAATTACCACCTACAGTAAATGGTACTGCCGTTGTTACCGTTGCCACTTGATTCACAAGTAACGGCGCAATATTTACATTAAATAAAACACTCGGACCGCTATTGGTAATTGTTGCCGGAGCATTACCTGAGAATGTTATTGTCCCTGCGGTTGCGGTTAAAACACCTGCACCCGAAAAACACCCTGTACCACCTGCAATATTAAAGCTGGACGCTGTGCTGACAGCACCAGTTAAATCAAGATTAAAGAAAGTCAATGTGCTGCCGGAAGCAGAGGAGATAGAACCCGCTGCTGTATAGGTAACCGTGCCCTCAACTGCAATAAGTTTACCTGATCCTTGCACTGTAACGGCTGCGGCTGCACCGATAGAACAACTACCTTGATCGCCGCCTGTTGATAGATCACCGAGTTCTATGTAAGAGCCATCGGTAACCGTAATATTACCAAAAGTCACAACTCCGCCCGTGAGTGACACTCGTTTTTTTAGTGTGTTGTTAAAACGTACAGTACTTGCAGCAGCCGGAATAAATGTACTTGCGCCTGATTTTGTCAAATTACCATTGACACTGAAAGATCCAACCGAAGTGACCGCAACGGTTGTCGAAACCGCAAGATTATTAAAGTTGAGACTTGTTATAGAAGCATTATTGGTAATAATTACCGGAGTATTTGTCGAAATATTGAATGTTACCGTACCATCAGATGCCGTTAAAGCAGCATTTGCACCAACAGTCATCGTCTGGGTGACTGTAAATGATGATGCAGTCGTCACATTATTTCCGGATGTATTGGCAAGAGCAAGATCATAAAATGACAATGTTCCTGCTGTTGCCTTCGTAATGGTTTTTGTATTCGATCCATTGATTGTCACAACACTCGGTGTTGCCGCAACAAATGAACCTGTACCCGACACATCAATATTGCCTTCAACCGTGAATGGCGACACAGATGTTACGGTTCCGCTAATCGTAAGATTATTGAACACCAAACGCGTGGTTACACCTGCATTAGTAATTGCAGATGATGTTGTACCTGTGATGGAGACATTGATAAGCCCCGCACCATTGCTGGCATCAAAAAGTGCCGTTGCATTGCTTAAGTTAATACAACTTCCACCGCTGCTGCCCGATATGGTCATAAGGTATGTACCTCCGGCACTTGGTGGCTGAAGTATAGATGCAGCATTATTCAAAACCAATGAATTTATGGAAACACTTTGGTCTAAGGTCACAGTATGTGCCGCAATGACAACATCATCACCGGGACCGGGTACAACCCCGCCCGCCCATGTTGCTGTTGATGACCAATTCCCGGTAGCCGTTGACGTTATCGTCGCTGCATTCAACGCCGGGAAAGCGAAGAAAGCCAGGATTATTGCGAAGGCGAGAGTCATTCCCTTCCTACGCAATTTGTTCCGAATATCCGGCATATATCCTGCTGCCGAGTCGGAATGCTTTGTGTTAGCATGTTTCATGGAAACAATCCTTTGATTATGAAACAATGAATAATTTGACCGAGCAATGTTATGACAATCCATTTCGGTCTCCATTTAAAAGTAAATTCGTTTGTTTTGTTATAATTGCACCACCCGAAGGTAGTGCGCTGATACACTTCTGCTTATCAGAAGAATTCTGTATCGTAAATATGTTCATGTTTGCCTCACTCATGAGTTAATCAATCGGTAGTATAATCGTAAGTGTAATTTCTGAATCGTACTGATTTTTTTTTGTATTATCTCATTATTGTTCATGTTTAATGACAAGATTTCGCATAAACGTTGTGTTGCCACATTGAACCCTCACATAGTATCTTCCCGACATAAGTTGTTTTGTATCAATAGATACACTCATTTCACCTATATCATGTAGTGAATTATCGGCTATTGTGGCAACTACTTGACCAAGTATATCCACAATAGTAATGGTCACAGATTGCTGCGAAGGGAGATTTACGGTTATTTGTGTCGAGAAATCTGCCGGATTTGGCATTGGTAAAGACACCCGTATTCCACTGACAACCTCATCATCTATGGAGGTAATTGCCCCGCTGATGGTAAAGAATGTTGTCCTGTCATATTCGAGTTCCGGGGTTTTCGGATAAATTGCGCGCAGCACACCCTGTGTTGTATTCACAGAAGGAATAGTCCAATCAAGAATGCCTTTTGTCACATCTACATTTTCTTTTACAGTCACCCATGTCACACCGCCATCGGCACTAAACTCAATATCGGCTATTTTGACATTGTTTTTAATGCTCCATCTCATTCTGTCTTTGGCATTGGCTTTCAGTTTTACATCCTCACGCGGATAGGTGAATGTCAATGTACCAGCAAGAATTTTGAACTCACCCGAGCGAGCGACTTCTTGTTGATCATAGATATCAATCATACGAACAATGGCACGTGTAGTATTGACATTAGCCGGAATAGTCCACTGTGTTTTGCCATCAGCAGCACGACGAGAAGACACAACTTGTTTCCAACCAAAATCAGCTGTATTATTGTCGGTAAACTCAAAACGCACATTGTCTATACCATCACTCGCCCATACTATCTGATCATTTGAGCCGAATTTATAGACCGGATCGGTGCTTGCAGGGCGTGAAATTCCCGCAACAATAGCTGCTATTGTAAATGGTGCATCGCTGCGATCAAGCTCTATTCCCGTTTCGGCATCTATGATACGGATAAGATTATTGAATGAAGGTGTACTCGGTGTTTGCCAACCTAAGCTATTCGCATTGGCACTCATGGGATCAAAAGAAATCCGTGTCCATGTTTTGCCGCCGTCTTTAGACCATTCCACATGAATATCCGCCGGTGACACTGATGACCATTGTATAGCTGTTGCACGACGAACGGCATAACGCTCGCCCCCATTGGGTACGGTGACGGTGGCATTATAGGTCAAAATTGGTGGTATCGGCAAAAACTCACCTGATTTTGTGACATTACGCCCTGTCGTTGTCCACACACTCGTATTATACCAGTCAAATGCGATAGCACGATTTTTTTGTATCATATCGAAAACAAGGGTGCCAAGATAAGTCTTTGCTTTAGGAACATTTACTCCTTTATTGGATTTTAATGCCGCATCGAATAAAATTTCAATGGAACGGAAATTATCTATTGTATTCACAACTCCCGGTCTTGGTCCATGTACGATACCTTGATATGATGTCGTATTATCTACATTTTTGAAAATAACATTCTCAGTGCCGGAAAGTGTGGCAAAACGCAATACATTCGGATTAAATTTAATGGCAAATGTACAATTTGCCAAAGCAAAATCATCGCCATTATTTATCATATAAAGCGGTACTTCAACCTTGTCGCCGACAAGTTTCGGCTCAGCGAACACTTGATATTTTAATGCATTTATCGACACAACAGACTCAGATTTCGCATCGGTATAATGACCATCTGTTTGTTGTATTGCATTGCCGCGGATTAAAGCATTTTCCAGACT
This sequence comes from Chloroflexota bacterium, assembly GCA_041917875.1. Lineage (GTDB taxonomy): Bacteria > Bacteroidota > Ignavibacteria > Kapaibacteriales > UBA961 > UBA2353. The sequence continues at coordinate 14,939 of JAYRWZ010000207.1, forward strand.
TTTATCCATAGCGTGAGCCAACGATTTATCTTCTGCCGACATCATCATCAACGAAGCAGAATGATTATTATCTGCCTCTGATTTCAAATTAGGAATCACTTGATACAAAGAAGAACGACGACCGATATTTCTATCAACAATTGTTCGGTCAGTTGCATCAATAGTACCGCTTCCATCCACATCGGAACGCAGATTTACCGTAGCACCGGCTTCATTACGAACAATAACTCTGTCGGTAGCATCAATCCATGTATCTTGATTAATATCGCCGGCTACCATCGAAGAAATGCGATTGCTCATTGTGCCGCTTTCATCACGACCTTCATTGTGGATAAGCCCTGTAATACCATAATTTATATCGGTAGAATCGCTTGTAAAGACCCCAAAAGCCGGATAGCGATTACTGTGTGCATTTGATGCTGCGTCATTTGGTGAATTAGACAAGGCACTCACTGTATTGACCCCACCGTTCCAATTAGTAAAATCCCAACCGGACTCATTTTGATAGGTCGAATAGTTATCACCTGAATAAGCAAACACAGCCGGTATTCGTGACATGACCGGCAAATGATTGCGATGCTGCACCACGACAAAGTAACGATCATCAGGCACAGCAGTAAACACAAAAGGTACAAGCGCAAACAGTGGTCCGTCACCATTATTGGAACGAACATTAGTTAAAATCGCCGAGTTTGTAAAGGCATTGGGATGATAGCCCGACAAAGACTGGGCACTGTCAATTAAAGCTCCCGGTGCATTGCCGACATTGCTGTACAATTTTATCTTTAAGCCGCCAGTTTGATAACTTGTTCCCAATGCACGAAATGCAGAAGCCGTACTCAGTGATGGTGATGCATTTGCAGCTTCGACACCTTCATGATAACCCTCCAAAATTGCTCTTACCGAGAAATTCGACGGGGGGGTAATGGTAAAGATATTGCCGATAGAAGCAATGGTATCATTACCTGTCAAGTTATTATAGCTGACAGCAGCACGTAAACGCAAACGTGCACTTGTCAATACTGCCGATAATGCCGTGGGGTCATTGTATATGCCATCATTATTCAAATCGGGGTCAGCATTGCTCAGATTAAATCGTGCCGCATAGCGCAAGCCCCCATAGACAAAGTCATTTCCTGTTGCGGAGGATGTGCCTGCATTAGTAATGCGGAATCCCTGATTTGCTTCATTACCCACAGCATTACCATACGTAGCAAGTGCCGCAAAATAAGGGCTTGTTACATATTGGAATGGTTGCTGATTATTGCCGCCGCCGCCGCCGAGTGAAAACTCAAGACTTGGAGGAACAGAGGTCGGAGCATTTGCTCCGGCAGTAAATGAAGCGTTATCATAGTCAAACCCAACCCAACGTAAGCGATAATCCGTTGTGCCATTGGTTATGGATTCATTAAATATCGGCTCAACCAATTTTATAAACGGGCGAGCGGCAACATAACGCAATCCGGTGCCATTAAATGTTGTCTGTATATCGGCACTATTGCCCAATGTGTGATTATACATCCCATTGGCAGAAGTACCGTTCACAAATGAGCCTCCATTGAAATTATAGGCAGTCACCAGGTTCACACCGGAACTAAGTCTCTGCGATTGCGCACCTTGTATCTGCTGGCGACGAGCATCAACTGTGTTCGTGCCCGCAGGTTCACCGTTCCAGAAGCGTAACTCTCTTATCTCGCCCACAAAAGAACCAACTCCGCTTTGATACCCAATATATGCAGGAAAAGTATTTAAGCTGTCGAGACGCAATCCGGTCCCCAATTGATTGACTATAGCCGCAGATGATTGTAAAATTCCATCAATCCAAAATCCGACTTGGGTTTGATTGGCGGTGCGGTCAAAGTAAACAGCAACATGTGTCCAAGTAGAATCATCGGCTTCCGTGCGCGGTTTTATAAGAGGTTTAAGACTATCGCTAACTGCCGTACGCACTTGGCCATTCAAATCTTGTACCTGAAACTCCAATCGCCCTGACGGTAAAAGCGAAAAGCCGTAATGTAAGGTTCCTGCATCACTTTGCTTCACCAAAATAGGGTATTTGGCTGTTCCTGTGGGGAATGAATATGGACGTATCCATGCTTCAATCATAGCTTTGCTGCTATTGATATTTAAGTCCGAACCGGTAGAAATTTTGATTGAATCGTTGGCGGTTTTACGCAAAGCAAAATATGGTGCAATAGTGAATGGTCCCACGGATGCACTAAGATTTTCTTCACCGCTTGCGCTTAATCCACGTATGCGCAGATAACCGGTTCTGCTGTAAGAACCCAGATTACGTAAATTCAGAGTCCCTCCCCCATCGGCATTCGATGACTCATTATTAAATGGTCGCCAGATTGCCGATGTGCTTTCCACATCAACGATAGAACCGGTACCTACGGTGGAAGTATATCCCAGATTATTGGCGAGTGTTGTGCCAAGATTATTTCGTGCAAGAGTCCAATTGGTCGTATTATTAAAACTGTATTCAATTGCAACATCACGGCTACTATTGGGTGAGCCGTCACCGGAAATATTACCTAAGCCATAACCTAACCAGCGAACTTCATAATCTTGGCCGGAACGATTATTCACACCAACACCACTTTGCGGCGAAGTGATGCGAATATGGGGTTGGTCAGGGCGATAAACAATACTTGCTGTCGTTGTCGCGGCAATATATGTTATGGGTTGGGATGAATTTTGATAAAATGATTGACTTGCCAAATCGGTATTTCGCCCTTCGAAATCAAAGTAATATTCTAAACCTTTACGTAAGTCAGCGGACATAAACGGCGCAACAACTCCGGCAGGATCGGGAATGCCGGAAGCTCTTTGACGCAATTGCGTTTGATTAAGCTCTGTACGCCAGATTCTTACACCTTTAATGCCCGCATGAAGGTAATCATTTGCCGCTAAGGTCGTACCGTTCGGATTAACCCCTATCCATAAGGGATGATTGGTTAGCAACATACGCATATTGGTTGCAAAGGTATTGACACGGCGTGCAACAATTTCACCATCTACATACAAAGTAACAATATTATTATTTACGGTTGCCGCTATATGGTGCCAACCTTGAGAGTGGGTCGTGGTAATGGGCTTGGCATCACTCGATACCGTGATTGGTCTTGTACTCACCAAATCAGCAAGATAACCATTGTCGCGACCAAGTATCTCACGTGCTCGAAAAGCCGGGAACATACCATCACGTAAATATAAAATCCATGCACCCTCTTGAGTATTGGGTCCAAGCCCCGTGGCAATAATGCCGGGATTGGCACCGCTGCCTTTATTAGAGTTCAAATTGACCCATGCTTCAACAGTAAGCTCGGAGGCATTCACATAATTTTGTGCTGATTTGAAGTATTGATTTGTGCCATTGAGTTGAGCAAAAAACAAACGACCAAGTATAAATGGCGCATCGGAAAGGTCGCTGCCAATAGCTGTAAAACTTGTGGGCGGTGCATTTCCGGAAGCACCGGAAGCTCCATTGCGTGCACGAATACGCAATTGTGCTTGCTCTGAACGATAAATATAATTTGAGTTCTGTGTCCACACTACGCGCACTGGGTGGCGATAATTAGGATACACTGTTATCTGCCCGCCATTGACTGCATTGATTTGATTGCCATATTGCGTTACGAAACCGTCCCATGTTCCGGTACCGTTAGCATCTGATAACTGGTCAAGCGGAGCACCCGTATTGGAAACTGCTCCGGCTTCATTGATGCTCCCTATATTGAAGAAAGCACCACCCGTTGTCAAGCGATAATCCAAATAATATGACAGCTCCTGATCGCCATATTCATTCGTGGAGGCGGCGGTTGCCACCGTATTTACGGCTGAAATACCGCTACGCTCAAAATAGATAGGATAGCCAAGTATATTCGTTGTATAATAAGAACCATCACGATCAACAACTTCCGATGGGCCATTTGGGTTAAGTATCGTAACACCTTTGATTGTAAAAGCACCGGGATTGCTATAAGTTAGAGCAGTTGAGCCAATCAACACATCATTATAGTTATATACGACCGAAGTATTGCCGAGAGCACCCCAACTGACAAAAGTTGTTGCGCTATCGCGCATACTCGATGCGGCCGTATTAAATGCGTTGTTAATTGTAAACACAATTTTACCGACATAGCTGCCTCGCCCCACGGAACTCGGTACAAACCCTGTATCAGAAACGGATGATTTTTTCACTTGCAATTCTGCAATTCCCGGAACAGATGTTCCAACAGCTAAGCCCTGATAATTGGAAGGTGTAGCATAATAATCCGGATCAAAAGGAGAAAGAACCGGCACAATAGCCGAGGTTTGTGGTGATGCCGATAAATTTGCTATATCGAAGCGAACCGAGTCGGTTTTATCGGGGTTGTTTTCGGCTAAACCATAATTGGCAAGCGATAAATACGTAGGGTTAAAGTTTACACGGAGTGTTGCTTCACCAAGTCGAGTCGGAGTTGCAGATGTGGATTTACACCAAATTTCCACCCAGATTTGATCAGCGCGACGGCGTTGATTGAGAGTAAAGCGGAATGTCTGGGAACTACACTCTTCAGCCACAACAAAACCCAACAATACCCAAAGTACTGATTTGAAAAATGTTGTATGTGAATAACGATGTCTCAAATATGACATGTTGCCTCCGTAAATATTAAATCGTATTGTCTTTGTATTCACCGATCCCAAAATCGGATTTATGGTTTTTTACACTTATCGGCATTAGAATCAATTTATGTAGCTACCTACATCTGTCCGATGTTTATCTCTTGGGATATAAGCAAGATATAAATGTGCCTATACTGTCAGCTCAAAGCAATGGCTAATATTGTGCAGTTTGGCGAAAACTTCCGTAACTGTCCTCACATATTTTGCAGTCTTCAATTCATGTGAAGTTATACTAAAACTTCAGTAATTGTGCACTACTTCGTAAATTAGCCATCATTTTACATCAGATAACGCTATCATGTCGCCACATCAATTTCATAATGATAAGCATCAAGCAGAAGATTTGTGCCAAAAAGCATTAGCTCTTTTGCATCAAGGGCAAATCGCATCTGCCATAGATGTCTTAAAGTCATCCATTGCGCTTTACCCTACTGAAGCGGCTCATACATATTTGGGGTGGGCTTACAGCAGAGAAGGTAAATTCGATCTGGCTATCAGGGAATGCTTCATCGCAGTAGAGCTTAATCCCGATTTGGGAACACCTTATAATGATATCGGTGCATATCTTGTGCAAAAAGGTAAAATTGCGGAAGCCGAAGATTGGTTTCGCAAAGCCATACAGGCACCCGACTATGAAGCACGTCATTTTGCTTATACAAATCTTGCTCGTATATTGCAGTTGAAAGGTGATTGGTTCGATGCTTTAACATATTATGATAAGGCACTTGAGTTTCGCCCGGACTATAAACCGGCAATGGAATCACGCACGCTCTTACATGCAATGATGAATTGAACTATTGTAAACACTCATAAGGTTATTCCTATGAAAAATCTCTGTATAACTGCTTGTATTTTCATGATTATCGCCGCTTCTGCGTATGGTCAGTATTTTCAAAAAGATACCTCGAACTATGTGGATCTTAACCATAATATCGGATTGTCTGCCTCCTCGCTAAGCGGATACGGACTAACCTATCGTTATGCTTTCAGTAAAACATTACAACTGCAAATCGGTGGTATTGCTTTACAAACCAAAGAAGGTGAGCAGGATTCTTGGTTTTTTGGCAGCATAGGAACTGAACTTCAACTCGGCATACCTATTAGAGCGTCCGCTTTCGGCATTGAAAGAATCTATGCCATACTCGGTGCCTCTTACATGTACGGTGACAATAGGGGATACGGAAGCAACTTTTTTGGCACCCCCTACAATTTGCAAGAATCCATGGTTACTTCAGGGATTGGTATTGGTTTTCAAACACCAAGTTTTTCCGGCTTTCACTTTGCTGCACATGGAACATACTTCTTCCGCAATACCACAAGGGTTGAATATACGTCTCAATGGAATAATCAGGGACAGGTAAGAGAGGATATAGCTAGACCTCTTCCTCAATTACGTGACATCACCGTAGGATTAGGTATATCAGCTTTTTTTGCATTTTAATTTCTGGCTATTATCGTCCATTTGTTGGTTCATACTGCTTAAATTATAGTTCTTCATGAGGACTACATATTCAAAAAAACAGTAAAATCTTAGCTTTTTTGGTTATTATTGACCATTGTTACTACCTTTAGTGACCAAATTCCGCTTGGCACATCTCTTGTTTTCGCTATATCGGCAAACTATGTTTCGATATGCAGCAGCAGGTATGAATCAAGAATACAAACAATTGCTTAAAAAGATACTTCTTTTCCTTTTTATCTTTATCTCGACGAGTGTTTTGGCGAATGATGTCTTTGCCCAGACAACAGCGCAGCCATTGCCATTACCCAAGCTTTCTGTGAATGTCGAAGAAGCGAAATCTTCAAAAGATTTAGTTTTAAATCTCCAGATTCTCATGGTGATGACAGTATTGACTCTGGCACCGTCAATACTGATTATGATGACCTGTTTTACGCGGATCATTGTCGTATTTCATTTCACCAAGCAGGCATTAGGAACGCAAACGCAGCCACCGGCACAATTGCTGACGGGTCTTGCTTTGTTCTTGACATTTTTTGTTATGCAGCCCGTGTTGGACCAATCCAACCGAGAAGGATTACAACCCTATATGCGGGATGAAATTACCCAAGAACAGGCAATTACTTCGATGGTTAAACCTTTTCGTGCATTTATGTTGAAACATACTCGCGAAGAAGATTTGGGGCTGTTTATCAAATTTAGTGGTGCAGCTAAACCCAAGAATATTGATGAAGTAAGCACCATCACCATCATACCGGCTTATGCAATATCGGAACTGCGCATAGCTTTTCAAATCGGCTTTATTATTTTTATCCCTTTTTTGGTTATTGACATGATTGTGTCGAGTATTCTCATGTCCTTGGGGATGATGTTATTGCCGCCACAACTGATTTCTTTACCTCTGAAGGTTTTACTTTTTATTCTCATTGACGGCTGGCATTTACTCATAAGTTCACTTATGGATAGTATAATGCGCGGCGGATAATTCACTTTGATCCCAACTATAACACTAATTTTATGTCAGATGAATTTATCATCCAATTAATTCGAGAAGCATTTTACTATGTATTGGTCGTAGCGGGTCCTTTATTGTTGCTCGCGCTTATCGTCGGGCTGATTATTTCCATTTTTCAGGCGGCTACTTCCATCAATGAACAAACTCTCTCTTTTGTTCCTAAATTAGTTTTAGTATTTATTGTCACAGTTTTAGTCATGCCATTTATGCTGTCAAATTTAAAAACGTATGCGATAGGAATATTTAACCTTATACCCACACTTAAATAATTTAACAGGCACATTATCATGATTGATGCGGGGACGGTCACATATTTTTCTACTCAGTTCATTATCGGTACATTGATGTTTGTGCGGATAGCTGCTTTATTGAGCACCGCTCCTCTATTTTCCCATGCAGCAGTGCAACCCATGCACAAAATAGGCATTGCGGGATTGATGGCAATAACATTAACAACGTTTTTTTGGAAAGAACAACCGACCATTGATGTCCATGCGTGGTATCTTGTTGGATTGGTAGCAAAGGAATTTCTTGTAGGTGCTGCCATCGGATTTTCTGCAAACTTAGTAATGATGGCCGCACGTTTTGCCGGTGGTATGCTTGATTTTGACATCGGATTTCAAACAGCATTGCTTTTTGATCAAAACGCAGACTCACCTACGCTTATCGGTGAATTAAAAGGAATGGCTTCTCTTATGATATTTCTCGGTATCAATGGACATCATTTTCTGTTGGAGTCAATGGTAGCAAGTTTTCGGGCTGTGCCTCTTGATACTTTCGCTCTTACGGGCAGTAGCATAGAAATAATAATCCGTCTGATTACCACAGTGACAATCGTAGCCGTAAAAATAGCAGCACCCGTGATGATTGCACTTTTGGTTACCAATATTGCATTAGCACTTTTAGCAAGAGTGGCACCTCAGTTAAATATTTTTGCTTTAAGTATGCAATTCAAGGTTGCTGTTGGTCTTATTGTTTTATTTATTACGGTTCCACTTTTTGTGATGACAATGAAACAAGTCATGGTAATTTTTCAAAATGAGACATTTCAGGTACTCATGGCATTAAATCCCAAGAGAGCATCATGAGAACTCTACAGACATATAGAAAAATTGCTTCGATAAAATCGGGAGTAAGCAATGGCTGAAACACCCGACGGAATGGAAAAATCCGAACAACCCACCGGAAAAAAACTCGGTGATGCTCGAGACAGGGGTTTGGTCGCCAAAAGCGTGGATCTCACTTCCGCGGCAGTATTATTATTCGGAGGTTTAATTGTTTTTGGTTTTGGCAACTCGCTAAGTGCACAACTAATGGCATTTATGAAACAGCTTATTATCAATGCACCGGGTGTTGTCCTCAGCGAAGAAAATATCCCTCATTACTATGGTCAACTTGCCGGATTATTGGGTATTGTTCTTTTGCCAATACTGTTTTTAATAGCAACCATCGCGCTCATTGCGGAAGTACGGCAAGTAGGATTCCATTTTGCAACAAAAAAGTTTACCGAGGGCTTAAATATTGCACAAATGTTTAATGTCCTTGGCGGCATAAAAAAAATGCTGTTTTCATCGCGGTCATTTTTTGAACTTGGAAAAAGCATTGTAAAATTGCTTATCATAGGCACGGTTCTCTATACCGTTCTCGATAAAAGGATTGAGGGTATTGTGGGGATTTCATCAAAACCCTATCAAGAAATCGGCGCTTTTATGGTATCAATCACAACGGAGTTATTATGGAAAATCGGCTTGGCATATCTGGCAATAGCGATTGGAGATTATTATTTTCAGAAATGGAAATTTAATGAAGATCAAAAAATGACGAAACGCGAGGTAAAAGATGAATCCAAACAAAGCGAAGGCGATCCTCAAATTAAACAAAGGATACGAGCACTCGGGCGGCAACGATTGAAAAAAATTATGCTTATGCGAACAAAACAAGCAGATGTGGTGATTACGAACCCAACTCACTACGCCGTTGCTTTAGCGTATAAACCGGAATCTATGTCTGCGCCATTGGTTTTGGCAAAAGGAAGTGATCATCTGGCTTTAAAAATGCGTGAAATTGCCAAAGATAACAAAGTTCCTATTGTCGAAAATCCGCCTCTGGCGCGAGCATTATATGCCGCCTGTGAGCCGGACCAGGAAATACCCGAAAAATTATTTAAAGCAGTAGCAGAAGTGCTGGCTTATATTTATCGTTTGAAAAAATCATAGAATTACAGATATTCCGATATTCTTGAACAAGGAAAACAATGGCACAAAATACTACATCAATATTACCTTTGCCCAATAGCATTCAAAGTGGTTTATCGCTGATTTCTAAAAATCCCGACATTGGCATGGCTATAGGGCTTGTTCTCATTGTTGGTTTATTAGTTATTCCCTTGCCCGGATTATTATTGGATATCATGCTCGCCCTGAGCATTGCCTTATCTGTTCTTATTCTTATGACAAGTGTCTATATCACAAGCCCTTTAGATATCAGTTCATTCCCGACTATATTGCTTGTGACAACATTGTTTCGTTTAGGTCTTAATGTGGCAACATCGCGTTTAATTTTAAGCGAAGGTCATGCCGGCGATGTCATTCAAGCTTTTGGTTCTTTTGTTATTGGTGGTAACTATGTTGTTGGTATTATTATGTTTACCATTCTTATTGTTATTAATTTTGTGGTAATTATCAAAGGTTCGACGCGAATTGCAGAAGTAGCCGCACGATTTACCCTTGATGCTTTACCCGGTAAACAGATGAGTATTGATGCGGATTTGAATGCCGGATTTATTGATGAACAAGAAGCTCGCCGCCGCAGAGAAACGCTCACACGGGAATCGGAATTTTACGGTGCCATGGACGGTTCTGCAAAATTCGTCAAAGGAGATGCCGTTGCGGGTATTATTATCACGGCGGTCAATATTATTGGTGGTTTTGCTGTGGGGGTGGCGCAACGAAACATGGAAATAACTGATGCTCTCAGCACTTATACTATTCTTACTATCGGCGATGGCTTAGTTTCACAAATTCCGGCATTATTAGTTTCTGTGGCTGCCGGTTTAGTGGTCACCCGTTCCGCTTCCGGGCAAAAACTTGAAGAAGAATTGGGCGTGCAATTTGGGAAGCAACCACGAGCCATGGGTGTGGTCAGCGGCACTTTAGTTGCTCTTGCTTTTGTTCCCGGCTTTCCTGCCGTGCCCTTTCTTTTATTGGCGGCAAGCACCGGCGGCATTGCCTATTTCCGTACGAAAGTACTTGAAAGAAAGGAACAAGAACGCTTAGTTACCGAAATGGAAGAGGCGCAGGTGCAACAAAAGCCGCAAGAACAGCCCGTGGAAGAATTATTACGCATTGACCCGGTTGAGGTGGAATTAGGTTATGGTCTCATTGCTTTGGTTGATGAAAACCAAGGGGGCGATGTTTTCAAAAGGATTTCCAATATTCGCAGACAATTAGCAACCGAGTTAGGTATAATTTTACCTCCGGTGCGCGTGCGCGATGACCTTAAAATCGAGCCGGAGGAATATGTCATTAAAATTCGCGGCAATGAAATTACGCGGAGCAAGCTCTATCCGGGATTATTACTTGCCATGAATCCGGGTTCCGCCGATGGTGAACTTGAGGGTATTAAAGTCACAGAACCCGTTTTTGGTTTGCCGGCGGTATGGATACCTCAACAAGAACGAGAAAATGCCGAATTTAATGGCTTTACTGTGGTTGAAGCGGCAACCGTATTAGCAACTCACCTGACTGAATTGCTGCGTCGCAATGCCGATAAATTATTAACAAGGCAAGACGTAAAACAATTAATCGAAAATCAGAAAAAAGATTATCCGGCTTTGGTTGATGAAATCACACCGGATATATTACCGACGGGACTAATACAAAAAGTCATTCAAAATCTGCTAAAAGAAAATATTCCCGTGCGCGATTTGCCATTAATTTTGGAGGCACTTTTGGAATATGCAAAAGTCACAAAAAATGTGGATGTTCTTACGGAATATGTTCGCCACAGTTTAAGCGAAACTATAAAAAAACTATATCAAGACAATCAGGGCATTGTTCATGCGATTGGCGTTGACCCGCGTTTGGAACAAATGATGACCTCCGTGTTACAAAGTAACAGCACGGCGGTGACAAGTCCAACATTGGGTTTATCGCCGGATATTGTCCGAACTGTCCAAAATTCCCTCTTCAGTGCTGTTGATGACATTACTTTAGCCGGTTACAATCCTTTAGTTATATGTGCTGCTCAGATTCGTCCATATCTGTCAAGGATGCTCCGAACTGCCTTCCCTATGGTTAATGTGGTCAGTTTTACGGAATTACCCTCCGACACAGATATAGAAATCATAAGCTCAATAAAAGTATAACCATCTCCGATATCGCTTGGGGCTTGCTGCGAAGTTTAAGAGTATGTATTGTCGGCTTACATTTCTGTTGTAATTTAGCAATATAATCAAACAGTATGAACTGTGTTATTCAAATGCTCACTAAGTGTGGGCAATAACGTAACGAGAGCAAATGTACACCCAATTTCGGAGTGTGTATTGTGCTTTTTTGCGGTGTTTGGACAATGCAGTTCTTCGTTTAGGACACTTATATTCACTTCTCTCTCAGTTTTCCAATGATGCAAACGGAAAAGCCGCTTTCTACTGTCATATTAGCTATTGATGATGTAGAAACGAATATTCATGTTATCACTAAAACATTAAAAACGGAAGGATATGAGATTCTTGCTGCGCTCACGGGCGAAAAAGGTATCAGCATAGCCGAGCGACGAAAACCGGACTTAATCCTGCTTGATGTTGCGATGCCCGTGATGAATGGTTTTGAAGTATGTATAAAACTCAAAGCTAATCCTGTAACCAAAGACATCCCTATTATTTTTGTTACTGCCGATGCCGATGCTGACGCAATTGCCGCTGCTTATGCTGCGGGGGGAGTTGATTATGTCGTTAAACCTTTCCATAAAGATGAACTTATTGCTCGTATCAGAACACATTTACGCTTACAAGCAGCTCAGACACAATTGGCACTGCACAATGAAAATTTAGAGCAAAATATCATAGAAAGAACTGCCGAATTACGCACAACCATTCAGCAATTACATCAGGAAATCGAAAAACGTGAGATTCTGCAACATGAACGTGATAAATCCTTAGAAATAATAAAGAAATTTAACAAACAACAAACGGATTTTGTCACTCTCATATCACATGAATTTAGAACACCGCTCACCATTGTTCACACATCATTTGACATTATTCGTTTAATCGCTCAGAGCCATGACATCAGTTCCGATATACGTTTTCTCAAAGGACTATCCGGTATTGAAAAAGGACTCCATGATATTCAAAAAATCACAGATTCTGTTGATCGTTTAAATCAAGTTCAATCCATTATTGCTACCAACACATTTGTTCCTGTACCTATTGTGCAACATGTGGAAATGATCATCAATCATTTCCGTGAACGATATAGTGAATCATCCATAGTAGTGAGCACTCATGAATGTGACAACACTATTCTAGTCACGACCCATATTCGATTATTGGAAATTATGCTCACAGAGTTGTTTGATAATGCACTCAAATATTCTTTACCCCCACAATCAGTGAATGTTACCATGACTTTGCAAAAAAATCAAGTCATTATAACAATCACGGACAATGGTTATGGTATTCCACAAAGTACTTTAGAAACATTATTTAAAGTATTTCAAAGGGGACAAAATGAAATGGAGCTTGGCTCAAAACGAGGTCTCGGTATCGGATTAGGGTTGGTAAAAATGTGCAATGATGCAATGAATGGCAATATTGAAGTGCGAAGCGATATCGGAAAAGGCACTTCCTTTATTATCTCTTTACCGGTTACGGAACAATAAATTCTTTTTCGGTTTTTTCGCAATTATAATATCAGGTAAACAGGATTGACATGCGAAATCACCCGGCATTGATAAAATGGTGCATACAACTTTTACCTTTAGATATGGCTTATGAAAAAATATCTTTAATACATAAGAGCAATACAACAAACAAGAAATGAAGATATTCCATAAATATATTATCCTTGAAAAAGGAAACTAGATATGTCCACTCATTCAATACACTTTCGTATTTTTCTGTTATCTACCGGAGATTGAGTTACAGTAAAATAGCATCCATACATTGCCTCATAAATACTAATTATTTTATTTTTGCTTTCAAATGGAGATGATGTATAAGCACTTCGTCTCTTATCAAGATAACTCATCCCAAAATTCGTGTCACATATTTTTTCTTCATACGGTAGGGCACTCGAAAAAGAAAAGTTTGTAACACTTAGTAAGTCGGAAGGTATTTTTTAAATACTGTATATTGTACATGAATTAATCTTTCCATCACTTTCATCAAATAAATTTAAATTACAACTATTAAAAAAAATTATCCCCATTCAATATTCCTCTGTAGGACAAGAGTACTTTAAGACTATGGATACTATTGTTCAATTTTCGATAGTTGCTATCTGCCATAACAGCAGCACAAATCTCAAAAACACTCTTTCGTGAATATCCGGCAATCCGTAACCAAGTTTGTAGATAAATTTTATGAACAGTATATGTATTTAGAATTTCACCATCAAGATTAAGTACAATGATTTGATGTGCTTGAGAGTTTAATTTACTTATAAGACAACAAAGTACATTCTTGGTATTATCATATTCAATTTTTAGAGGATAAGATGCCATGGTGTGATGTGTTTTATGGACAATTTTACCACTCAAGTTAAAGAACAACATTGCATCTCTATATAATAGAAACACAATTAAGGAATCATGAGCAATCGCAATTTCCACATCGGGTCGTAATTCATGTCACATATCAGCATATTCACAATTGATGCGAAACAAAAATCTTGTTTCCAAATACTCTCATTTGTCGTAAACGATGAAAGTGTTAATAACAAGACAGGATATAAGAATATACGTATCAGTTTCATGTAGAATGTATTTAATCATGAAATTTTCCACACTGTTTGTACCGGATATGAGTTTCGACAAGTAATTAAAGCTATAATTTTATTCACTATCGGCACTGTAAATTTTCATATTCAAGTATATAATGTCCCAGAAAAAACTACTGAATTGTTGATGAAAGAAATTTGATTACAGTTTTTCTATTTCTTCTTCGCTCAAACCGGTTGCTTGACTAATTACTTGAATTGCATCTCCTAAATCTTTTAATGATTTTGCAGTTTCAATTTTACCCTCGATTTTACCTTCATCAAAGGCGGTGTCTATCACACTTTTTAGATCACGATAGGTCTTTATACTTTGCTCATAACTCATGCGTTCTTTCTCCCCTAAGTTTGATAGCTCCGCCTTCGCAAATGCACCAATGAATACTTCATCTCTAAATATTGAAGGGATCGTCTGAAAGTCTTCCAAATGCTTGAAAAATATAACCATGTCTAAACGTGTACGCAACTCAGATTCCTGCATCATGAAATTCGGCATTTCAAAATAGATAAATGTCAATTTCTCATAAAATGTTTTACCGTGTTGATTCTTTAATTGTATCGTATGGACTACTTCACTCCGTTCCGGCTCCGTCTCATAATCATCAAATGTGAAATCTAAGATTCCTTAACAATACACAGTCATTAAGTTATAGTTCCACTCACCTTTTTCTGCTTATTCGCGTATCGGAAAAGTAGAATAATGCACCGTTTGCTCTTTGAAATAATTCTGCTTCGCTTTATGAAGCTCTACGATAAATTTTTCGCCCCGCTCATTCTCACAGTTATATCATAGATCGCTTTGCTGTCTATATCGCTTTGACCAAGTTGTTCATTATTCTTATAATTTAACTCAACAATCTTGTCTTGCAATGGCAATAAAGCATTTAAAAAGTCTATAAGTTGCGGCTTACTCGCTTCTTCGCTAAATATCTTCTTAAATCCAAAATCCGTAAAGGGATTAACATATTTTGCGCGCATTTCCCTTTATACCTCACTTCCATAATAATGAATTCGACTTTGACAGTGTTATTGTGACGAATAAATACTTGTTTCAAAAGTGTTAATCTGTATGAACACAATTGTCTTAACGTTTGTCCAACTTTAAACAATGCTTTCAAAACTACAAGAGAGAAACGAGATAGCAAACGAGAAACTGTATCAATCATACAGAGTTATGAACATTACAGGTCTTGTATGGTTAGTAATACATTATGCGCGATTTTCTCAATACATATAAAAATTCTGAACTATGAAAATGCCATTGCATAACTCAATGTAAACTCTTGGGAACAAGTCTGTGAAGTACATCTGTGTGGAATTTATCACATCAATACAATCACAGTATTCAAAAAAAAAGCCGACACTTTATAAAGTATCGGCTTTTTTTTGTAAAAATTAAACTCAGTTACGTAAGCGTGAGCGTTCTTCTTCAGAAAGCAAATCCATTAAATTGATGGACTGCTGTCCTTGCAATTCAGGTGCAATCTTCACAGATTCTCTATCGCGCGATTCGCGGGGACCTCTATCATTACGGTCATCGCGACGATTGGAATTCCTTGG
>JAYRWZ010000208.1:0-2793 GCA_041917875.1 Chloroflexota bacterium
GTCCAATTGACGATACATCACGCAGCAGCGGCACAGGCAATGAACAATGGAGTGCGCAATATGGTTCAGCAGCACAAGTGCGCCGTAATTCCCATATGTCACTTGTTAATTCAGTCTTTATCGGCTTCCCCAGAGCGGGCTATGAATTACGCGGTGCCCGGACATTAACTGCCGCGTCCAAAGATTCTTTACTTGTTCGCAATAATTCATGGTATGGCATCAAAGGCGGCGGACTCAGTGTGCGCCTTGAATCGGGCGAAACAGCCGTTGAGGGAATGAATGCCGCTTGGTTAGTAAAACCTGAATTTGCAAATTCTCTCACCAATGGTGTGGGTAATGTCAGCGCATATTCACCATTTACGGGAATTATTGCACGTGATCCGCAAACGCCGAATTTTGTGCCCAATGCAACACTTGGCAATCCCTCATTTGCAAATGTCGGCACAGTATCATTAGATAATTCATTTTTTGACAGAGTTAATTATCGCGGTGCATTTGATATTAATGTTCAAGAACGTTGGGATTTACCGTGGGCTAATTATAATCCCGTTAATACAGAATATCCGCAAGTGTTCACAAGCGTTGAGGATACTGAAATTCCGTCACTTGACAAAGTTGATGTGCGTGTTATGCCCAATCCTGCATCAGAAACAGCCACCGTCCGCTTTTCAGTGCCCACACAAACGGTAGTGTCTGTCAATATTTATACTATGGTTGGCACAAAAGTGATGACGGTTATTGAAAATTACACAATTAACAATAATGGTATTTTCGATATTCCTGTTACTGTTTCCTCATTGCCTGTCGGCACATATTCTGTGCAAATCAGCTCAGAAAAAGGAACAGCATCGCAAATGCTTACAATCGTGAAATAATTTTTCCACTCCATACCCCACACGGAAAAAGAAAGCGTATTTCTTCGGAGATACGCTTTTTTTTATGGGGAATAATAATGGTAATATCATGGTCTTACGATATGATTTCTGTTGATGACCAACGACACACCTCGGGAGGGGAATTTTTGAAATATATCTCGTATTATCTGCTCCAAAACTAATTTTTCACCTTTCACTTCTCACTCCCAACAACAAAAAAGCACTTCGCTTCGCCGAGTTTGTATCTGTGTTTTTCAGTTGTTAAGGAACGGGGGAAGAACCTATTAAGTTGAGGTTTTATATTGGCTAAGTATTTCTTTTATCTTGTGGCGATTCTTTTTACTAAGAGCTTCTTGTTCTTCATTCTTTATTGTGATATTATAATGTTTTCTATGTCTATAAAACACCCCTTGTATTTTTTGAGCTGGTTGTAAATCACCATCAATTATATCAGTGTTACCTAACAAAAAGAGTCTTTTTAAAGATGGTAATTGTTCAATAAATTTGATTGATTTCACACCTTTACAATCATTAATACTTAGTTTTTCTAATGTATTAAGACTGCCTATTACATCAAAATTATTTATTTTGGGGCACAAGTCATAAGAAAGAGAACTTATGTTCTTTAAATTCCTCATTCCATCCAAACTTGATAATTGTTTACAATTACCAAATTGAATTGATTTTAATTTAGTTAGGTTTTCCAAACCATTACAATTATTAATCAGAGATGTTTTTACCATTAAATCTTCTAAACCCAACAATGAGGACACCGGAGTAAAATCTTGTTCAGAATAGTCAATTAAACATAAAGAGCTAATCTTTAAACATTTCTCCAAACCTAATATCTTACCCTTCCTCCATTGTATTGTAAGACTTTCAAGATTTGTTTGATTGCTTAGGTCTATAGCATTATCTCCTATAGTACTTATTGTTAGCTTCTTTAGACCACTAAGGCTATTCAAAAAACTAAAGGAAAAATCATCTACAGTTGAAATATTAAGATCATTTAAAAAAGTATAATCTTTCAAAAATTCAAGGTTTGGAAGTCTATCATCTTTCAAGTGTGCAAAAACACGTAACCCACATAGTTTATTCTCTTTAATTATCGATTTTACATCATTTACAGAGTATTCTTTCCGATAAATAAGTAATGAACCATAAGGAGATATTTTTATTTCTTTGTTCATAATTTTTATCTTGGTAAATTAAATTCCTTAATTACATCATCAATCATACTATTATATATATCCATTCCATTTCGTGTCACCTACCACAGAACGCACATTGCCAAGGTACGTACTGAGCGCAGTCGAAGTATGATCACTTAATTCATAATGCTTGCGGAATAATTCACGCGAACTATATCCTTGCGTATTGTTTTGCGCCACATTATCTAATTGTACGGTATTGCCCGTTTGCGGATAATTACGCAATCCCATCCTTTGATTGGATTGGATAGTATGATCTGCCAGGAAAATAGGCATTGCCATTTCAAAGCAACCTTTGCGTTTATAGGTTGCCAGCACTGTACCTTTTTCGCTATAGACATAATAGGTCACGTTATTGTCCGCACAATTAGTTGAACCAAGATCCACCGTTTTTTCAGACATGTTAAATCTACAGTTATACATATGTAATTTAAAGTTTATTCTCACTTTTAATTTTTCGCACTGAACCTAACAGTAAAAGAATATCAATGTAATATATCGCTCTCAGAATATTAATTTCAAAATAACCAATATAATATTCTGAGCGAATAGATGGATAATATTCCAAAGAAACACAGTATGCTGTTTTCAATATAAGCGAAACAAGAATAACAAAAAGCACTCGTTTTTTATATTGAACTTGTTTAAACAAAAGTCGGGAAGTTGAATGTTTGTATATTTGCAAAAACAACAACAACTTACACTTA
>JAYRWZ010000209.1:0-5238 GCA_041917875.1 Chloroflexota bacterium
AATAATACGGCAATTGCTCTTGCCATAGAGAATGCTATCGGTATAGAAGCACCGCCCCGGGCACAATGGATACGTACTCTTGTCTGTGAAGTAGCGCGAATTTCTTCCCATTTGATGGCTATGGGTGCTACTTCGATGGATGTGGGGGCATTGACTTTGTTTTTGTGGACATTCCGCGAGCGCGAGAATATCTATGATATATTTGAACTTATTTGCGGTGCACGCTTTACGACAAGTTATACGCGTATTGGCGGTGTGGCTAATGACATCAATGACGATACTTTGAAAATGCTGCGCAAATGGCTTAATCATTTTGCGGTGGAATTGCGTCGCTTTGAAGCATTAGTCAATCGTAATCGCATCTTTGTCGAACGTCTGGCGGGCGTTGGGTATATGCCTCCGGAAAAAGCTATAGCTCTGGGCTTGACCGGTCCTTGCTTGCGCGGCTCGGGCATAGCTCGCGATTTGCGCCGCGATGAGCCGTATTTGCTGTACAATGAGCTTGATTTTGATGTTATCACCAATAATGATTGCGATGTGTGGGGCAGATATTTGGTGCGTGTCACCGAAATGAAAGAATCAATGAAAATATTACATCAACTTTTGGATAAACCCAAAACAGGCGATTTCATGCTCGATGATGCTAAAAATGTGCTGCCGGGTAAAAGCCAAATTTATACCAAAATGGAAGAACTTATCAGCGATTTCATGCTGGTAAACTTTGGTGCTATGCCTCCGAAAGGCGAAACATATACCGCAATTGAAAGCCCAAAAGGGGAATTAGGATTCTTTCTTGTGTCCGATGGTACGGGGCACCCGTGGAAGTTGAAAATCCGCTCGCCCTCATCATCTAATTTGCAGGCGCTAAAATTTATGGCAGAAGGTTCTATGATTTCCGATATTGTTGCTATCATAGGTTCTATTGATCCTGTGATGGGCGAAGCTGATAAATAATATAGACTTAGATAATGTCAATGTTATACCCGATACAAACCAGTATCGGGTATTTTTTTGTTCTCTCGGCAAGACAAACCGGACTCTGATTGCAGCTATGAGCCAGTTTTTTTCTGCTGATATTTTGTCGTTTTGGTAAAACACCGTATTTTTGCGCTCCCCAAATGGGCTCTTATGGTCAGGTAGCTCAGTTGGTAGAGCAGAGGACTGAAAATCCTCGTGTCGGGGGTTCAATTCCCTCTCTGACCACATTGTAAAGAGGTAAGTGTATCAGTAATGAACACTTACCTCTTTTGCTTTTTACTCAAACACAGATGTTGCAGCAATTATGCAATGATATGTTGCGCAGACCATCTGTGATCTGCAGAGTGATTGGATTGAACGTTTACAACATTGTACACGCATTTATATCGGGATTACAGAGTTTTTTAATGATGTAAATGTATTCTGACAATTAAAGCCACTTATGTTTGAGTATAAGTGTTTTTGATGGCTTGTTTCTCATTCCAATCAAGAAAATCTACCGGAACTCACTGCAAACTCTTTATCACGTTATATTTGCCCGAGTTGTTCGATTACAATACCGCATTTTTTTTATTCTTGCGATACTCGAATTTTTTTCTTCTTTCGTGTATTATATACTTTCTTTATGATGAATGTGGCAATGGCAATCATCAGAAATACATGCCATAAGCTGACACTCCACAGAATACATTCGACAAGTGCCTGCCATCCCGTGTTTAAGGATTGTTTTGCCCTTTCAAAAAAATTATCATGGGATTGCGGTTCATAGATATATTCCTTTTCTTTGAATAATCGTATGTGTAAGGTACTATATGCCACTTGATCATCCAAATAACGCAAGCGCCCTTCTTTACTTTCTATCTCTTCTTCGAGAGCACGGATGGAATTTTCAACTGTGACTATATCATCAATGTTCTGTGCTTTTGCCAATAATTCCCGATAACGCTGCAAATAGTCACGTTTGTGTGCCAAACGTGATTGAATGTCCACATATTCTTCGGTGATATCACGTGCTTGAATGCTTTTATTGATAATGGTATTACCACCATTTTCTAAAGCAATAATAAGTTTATCAAAATGGATGGCAGGCACTCTTATCATTAATTGATGGGATATTTCATTGGCATTATTCTCTGCTTCTTCTTTTTCATAATAACCGTCAATTTTTTTGAGAATAGTATCTATATTCTTTTTCGCTTCGGCAATATTTTCTGTACGAATGGACATTGAACCATCTTTAATGATTTTCTTTTTATCCGTCTGTGGCGTAAAAGTCGGAAATATCTCTTTATTCTCTTTTCTTTGCTGAGTTTGTGTATTGTCAAATTGCTCAGTTCCTGTCGGTGTGGCGAGACGAAATGATTGTATTGATGAATCTTGGAGATTTTCTTGTTCATCTTTACAGGACGAAAAACAAAATAGTATGAACAGAAGCAAAAATACATTTTTCATAGACACTTCCTTAATAATTATTTGTCAATAATGTTATACTTGAAATTATGGTATGGTCACCGTGCCGATATCCACAGTTTCTTTGGTGCCTTTTAAGCGCAAAGTGATTTCTTGTTTTTTTTCTTGAGGCGTGCCGTAATTTGTCCAAATATAAGCGGTTACTGTTGTTGGTCCGGCGATGGACTGTTGTCTGTCGCCATAATAATGTGCTTTGATGGTATAGGTGCCCGAAAGCGGCGTTTTCAGAGAAAATTCTTCGGGTCCATAGCCGCCCGTTAAATCACGTGATAATCTGCCGCCGATTTTAGTATTGGGATTACTGTAATAACATTTTTCTTTTTGCGGATCAATAACCCATAAATCAATATCACAATTATCGGCATCCCAATCAAGCACGATGCGCAATCCTAATGGTTGACTCATCAATAATTCCGGATGAATATGATGAGTATTTACCGATGTTCCCGCTTTGGCAATAAGTGTATTCATTTCTGTTAAAGCAATAGTTTCAATTTCGGGAAAACGGCTGTCCCATTCGCGTTGTGCCATAGCATATAATGTGTCCACTGCCTCTTGATATTTACCGGCTTCTGCTAATGCTAATCCCAAATCACGCATGGATTGCGGTTCTTCTTCGCGTATGGAATACACTTCTCTGAATATTGCCACTGCTTCGGAAGCAAAACCATACTGTAATAATCGTCTGCCCAAAATGCGCAATAATCGTTGGCTTTCAATTTGTAATTCCGCAAGATTGGAGAGTATGCGCAATGCCTGGCGTTTTTGACCTCTTTTATAAAAAATATCTGCGGCATCCGTATAAAACATCGGTAAATGTCCAAAATTCCGGCGTAATTCTCTATAGACATTCATAAGCTCTTTATCGGATGCAGATTGTAACTGTTCCATATACGCCATTGTGGGTGTTGGTTCTGCAAGTGCAATTTTCGGTGGCTGTGCTGTGGGAGTGAGTGAAGATTCCACAGATGCTCTGTCAAGAGTAGTAGTTTCTTCCACACCGAAATTAGATACAGAAGGTACAGTTCTTGTTGCATTAGCGCCAAGTCCACCGGTGAATTGATCTGACATATTTTGTCCATCAACGAGGATTTGAGTATTTTCAGGGCGAGAATCACGGTCATTAGCTTGATCATTGTCTGCAATAATACCGGACGAAAGAGCAACGGCATTTTGCACAGACTCAACTGCAATGCGTTCATTAGCATTACCACCTCTTTCTCTGATTGATCCTTTCTTATCTTGTGTGACCAATTCCTTAAAGCCCTGACCACTAATACAAGTTCCACAAAAATTATCAAATCTTTCAGCCAAAGTAATTCTTATATCCGTTGTTTGATCTTTAAGAATGGTAATTTTCTCATAATTTGTATAATAGCCAGTGAACGATATTTCGAGAATATAATCACCCGGTGATAATTTGTTAACGATAAAACTACCATCCGCTTTTGTATTTGCACCTCGTCTGGTTGATAGTACTTTTACAGTAGCTCCCGATAAAAATTTACCACCAATTGTCGTTACCGTTCCTTGTAATGTGCCATACCCTTCTTGTGCTTGAGAATTGGGTATAATTAATGTTTGTAAACTATCTTTCTTTTTTTGATAATATAATTGCATATTCTCATGATTCTTTCTATTTTTTGACATGGCTTCTTGTTCTGCTTTGTAGAGAATTTCACGTTCTTTTTTCCTTGCTTCTTCTTGTCTTTTTTCCTCTTCTATTTTTTTGAAAAAATCAATATTATACCAGTCTTTTTTATGTGCCATATTACTGATAGCTCGATTAAGAGGGTTGTTTTTCTTTTGATTATTCAGTGACATGCTGTCTTGTATTGTGACTAAGCGATAATATTCTTTGCGCATTTCTTCTGTCGGCGGTATAATTCGATATTTCACATAATCACTGATTTGTTCAAGAACAATAAGTGAGGTATAGCGTGTTACTAAGGAAAAATCTTTACCGAGAGCCGTTATGTCTTTACTGTTTTTTTCATGCTCTGTTTCAAGTTCGGACAATTTCTTTTGTGCCCATAGACGTGGAATCAAAGGATGTGAATATGGGGACTTTACCGATAAGGTTTGTTGTGAAAGTGTTGTCTTTCCGATGCCGAATCGTAAAGTAAGGGAAAATATGGAATCTTTTGTTATACCGGCAAGAGAAAAATTGCCCTTTATGGGTTGGGGAATAGAAGGAAATATATTTGAACCGACAGAACAATCGGCACCAAGAAAATGTAAGGGGACTGTGGTTAATGTTTTGACAATATCATCAGCCGACAGACCGACGGCATTAATATATTGTCCGCCGGATGATAAAGCTATATTGCGCAGATAGCCGTGTTCCGCACTTTGTGCCGCATGAATCACAGTGACCGGAACAGTAGAGCGTATGGCGGGCGCTGCGCCGAATGTCTGAATGCCATCACTGATAAGAATAATTTCATCGCTTGTATAAGATGAAAAATCACATGATTGAAATGATGTAGCGCCGTCGGGAACTAATTCGTCAATTGCTTTGCGAAGCATTGTATAATTGGTAAAAGTACCGACATTTCGTGATTCTATGGCAAATTCAATAAGTCGAACGGAATATGTACCGCAACGCTGCAAGTATTTTTCAAGTGCATCCAGGATAAGCTTTTTATTGTTTTTTTGAGCAGAGCCCGAATTATCCCACAGCAATGTTATTGTTTTCGGTAAAGTTTTTTCTATAATTTTTGAATCGGGCACACCTGTCACATAAAAATAAATAGTATTGTCTTGTTCTCTTTTCCCGATAAACACTCG
>JAYRWZ010000210.1:0-13108 GCA_041917875.1 Chloroflexota bacterium
AAAAATGATAATGATATCGGTTTGCCATTACTTAGTGCAGATGTGCCGAAAGGGAGTGTGACAGATACACTGACATGGACAACGGGAAATTTATGGTATGCTGACGCTTGTGATGTTCGAGAAGAAATAATTCCACTTTATTCTATGGGACCTGCGGACTATACCTTTGCCGGAAAAAAAGCTATGTGGATGAAAAAAGGTATATCCGGCGGGAATGTCATTATTTCCACCTTTGACCCTTGGTTTATGGATATAGAAACCATGAATGTTCTGTTTGAAGAAACGATAGAAATTATTGCGAAAAGTGAAGCTGTTTCTGTGGAAGAGAAACAAGAGCCGACAGCAAAGACTGTATCGGTGTATCCTCAACCAAGTCATGACTATGTTGTTCTTGATGGGCTGCATACCGAATGTACTGAGCTGATGATTGTCACAATGCTTGGTGAAAAACTTACAGTGCCGATACAGCATTTTGGCAACTCTGTACGATTATCCGTTGCTTCGCTGCCAAATGGTATCTATGCAATTCATTGCGAGGGTGTAACTTTTATGTGTGTGATTGCCCATGAGAAGCTGCATTGAAAGTGTATATTTATACAATGAAATACAGCAGAAATCGTAAAAAACCATATATTGCATGACAAACACAGTCGAAAAAATCGAAGTTAATCTCTCATACTTATTTTTAGGAGAAAATCGTATGTTGGACACACAAGTACAACAAGTTCAGTCTGCACTAGCAGAGGCGCAAAGGACATACTTGGCGCGAGTGTACGGATGGATGGTGGGTGGCTTGGCTTTAACCGGTATTGTGGCGGGTTGGGCTGTCACCTCTGAAACGTATTGGAGCATTCTTAATGAAATCAACTGGCTCATTTGGGTTGTTTTGGGGTTGCAATTATTGATGGTTATGGGCTTATCCGGCGCAATAGAACGAATGAGTGCGGCGGTCGCTTCCGGAACATTCTTGCTTTATGCGGGACTCAATGGATTGACACTGGCAACATTAGCAGCGATCTATACATCCGAATCTATAGCCACGACATTTTTTGTATGTGCGGCAACATTTGGAGCTATGAGTGTCTATGGATTTACCACCAAACGTGATTTGACTTCTGTGGGCAGCTTTTTTATAATGGGGCTTATCGGCTTAATTATTGCGAGTGTGGTGAATATCTTTTTGGCAAGTTCCGCCATGCACTTTGCGATTTCCGTAATCGGGGTGTTGGTATTTGTTGGGCTGACAGCGTATGATACCCAAAAAATTAAGGAAGAATGGGAAGTAGAAATGATGGGTACTGAAATTGCGCGTAAGTCGAGCATACTTGGCGCACTTCGTCTTTACTTAGACTTTATCAAGTTGTTTATATATTTGTTGCGTCTTTTTGGCGACCGTCGCTAAGTTTTTTTCTTTTGATAATAATCAAAGAAACGGGGTCGGGAGAATTATTCGGCTCCGTTTTTTTTATATCTATGATTACACCTCTTTTTGCACTTGATGCCGAAGATCTTTATGATGCCGGTCAATTCACGGATGCTGTAGCATTATGTCGTAAGGGCTTGGAGCTTTATCCCGAATATGCTTCGGGCTATGCGGTATTGTATCGTTCACTTATTGCACTTGAGCACAATGACGATGCTTTATCGGCGATTCATCGTGGTTTGCAAGCAATGCCCGCCAATCGTATTCTCATCCGATTAGCGACCGAACATGAACAGATGATGAAGCAAAGTGCTTTGGCTTCACTTGACGAACACTATGATCTTCCAACAGTTGTGGACGAAATAGTTAGTGAGGAAACACTCACGGCTATGTCTAATGATATTTATGCAGAACAAAGCAATATCGAAGAGCCGGTCACTTTGATGAGTAAAGCAGCCGATGAGAACGATTATGGCGATAACGCAGAGTTCTCAAGGATGACTGATGGCGAAGCCGTTACGATGTTTTCCGAGGAAGAGTCAAACATTGTAATCTCTGATGCACTCGATGAACAAGAGGGAGAAAATACTTCGTATGAAAATGTAAGTACATCTGCAAAAGTTGAAGACGCATTTGTTGCAAAGCGTGTATCAACAACCCCATTGAGGGTCATAGACTCGGCAGAGGATGTTGATAAAGTCATGATACGTGCTTCGAGCGTTGGATTGATACCCGGTTTGCAGTTTGCCCCTGTCATCTTGCGCAGTGTTTCTCCTAAAACAAGAGATACATTACCCAAATTACCCCCTTTCAAGCAAATTGCGCCACGTTTTGCCCCGAAAGCAAAGCACAGAACACCGCTTGAAGAGCTTGCCGCGCGTTTGGAAAAAGCCCGCATATCCATTGTTCATGAGGAGCATGTTCCATCATCAAGTTCGGGCAATGAGATTGTTTCTACGGCAACAGAAACGGTGGCAAAAATTTATGAATCACAAGGAGCTTATGCTTTGTCGGTTAAAGTGTATCAACAACTTGCGCGTTCAAAACCGGAATTTCGTGAGGAATACGAAGCAAAAATTAGAGAGCTTCACCAAAAAATCGAAGAAAAAAAACAGTCGTCTTCAAGCCGATAGTGCGTATTTTTGTCCATTAACTTTTAGAATAGATAATAGTAACAGCGATGCAAGATTTAGTTGGTAAAGAGTTTAGATGTTTAGATAAAGGGTTTGTACGCCTTATTGATGTCATGGGTAATGATGACTCTATAGTGCAAGCTGCGAGAGTGTCGTATGGCACAGGCACAAAGAAAGTTCATGAAGACAGAGGGCTTATTCGTTATTTGATGCGCCATCAGCATACAACCCCCTTCGAAATGGTGGAATTTAAGTTCCATGTGAAGTTACCCATCTTTGTTGCTCGCCAATGGATACGTCATCGTACTGCGAATGTGAATGAATACAGCGGGCGTTACTCAGAGATGAAGGATGAGTTCTATACGCCTGATGAGCAGCAATTACGCAAACAGAGCGTGACGAATAAACAAGGACGTTCCGATGAAGGGTTCGACACAAATGAAGCAACGGACATATTAGCATCTTTTCAGCATCATGCCGACACATCGTATGCGCATTATGAGGCATTATTAGAAAAAGGTGTAGCGCGTGAGATTGCACGTATTGTATTGCCTGTATCGAACTATACAGAATGGTATTGGAAGGTTGATTTACATAATTTGTTCCATTTCCTTCGTTTACGGCTTGATGCTCATGCGCAATATGAGATAAGGGTTTATGCCGAAGCAATGGCGGAAATAGTAAAAACTATAGTTCCTGTGGCTTATGAAGCATTTGAAGATTATATGTTAGGTTCGGTCAAATTATCCAAAGTTGAATTACAGGTTTTGAAAACTATGCTTAATGGTTCCATACCTTCGGAAATAACAATGGAAGAAATCGGACTTAAAAAGCGAGAGCAAAATGAATTTCTTGATAAAATTCGCATATTGTTACCGTAAAACACTTCTGCAATTGTCGAGTGTTATTATTTGTGCCTCGCTGGTCTCATGCGGGGGAGAAACTGCTGTACCCGATACAAAACAACCATCTGTTTTGGATGTGCCGTTTGGTTTTCCCGCTATTCCGACACCGGCAGATAATCCTTTGACATTAGAGAAAGTGGAACTTGGCAGGCATCTGTTTTATGACAAACGATTATCTCTGGATATGTCGCTTGCTTGTGTAGATTGTCATAAACAAGAATTTGCTTTTACCGATGGCTTGCCTGTAAGCAGGGGAGTGAACGGGGAACATGGCGGGCGCAATTCACCAACAATTGTCAATACTGGTTATCAAACCGCATTTTTCTTTGACGGCAGGGCTACTACTTTAGAAGAGCAGATACACGGCGCATTATTCAGTCCCATAGAAATGTATGCCGATGAGAGTAAAATTGCAGAAATCTTAAAAGCAGACTCCTATTATGCAAGTCAATTTCGTGTCGTCTTTGGCAAAGACTCTGTGCCGAGTGCGGGACTTGCCGTAAAAGCACTTGCTTCATTTGTACGTATTGTATTGTCGGGCGACTCGCGTTATGACCGCTTTCTGCAGGGGCAAGTTTCGGATTTAACGGCATTGGAGTTGAAAGGGCGAGATTTGTTCTTCAGTGAGCAAACACAATGTGCAGCATGTCATAGCGGTTTCAATTTCACGGATGACAAATTCCATTCCACCGGTTTGTATCTGCACTATTATGATAAAGGTAGGGCATTGGTCACAAAACAAGCCAAAGATATTGGAACATTTAAGACCCCGACTTTGCGTAACTGTGGAGTTACAGCTCCTTATATGCATGATGGAAGTGTGGCAACACTCGAAGAAGTCGTAGAACATTATGATCATGGAGGCAAAGCATTTGTGAATAAAGATAAACGTATTGTTCCTCTCAAGTTAAGCAGTGACGATAAAAAAGCACTTGTTGCATTTCTCCATACACTGACCGACGAGACTCTCTTGAAAAGGAAAGAATTTACGAAGCCCTGAAAACGTATAATACTCTTACATTGCCAAGCCAGCTTTGCAAGCAGAGTGGTGCTTACCTGCGCACAAATCGGTCTTTAAGAATTGCTGAAAGACTATTTTTTTGTATTTTTGCACTTTCGGAAAAGTTCGTCCACTTACACACCCACGACGAAAGGATAAACATGGCACGTGTTCGACGCGCAAAAAAGGTAAAGTATCTCAAATTATACTCGCCGTTTTTAATGCGAGAAACCAAGCATGAACTCATTGGTGAGCCGATGGTGACCGAAACCGGTAATCGCCGTCAATGGGCACGATGCACGGTGAGCAGACACTCCCAAATGATTGATTTGGACGCTTTAGAAGCACGACAAGATAAATCGGCAGTTATTGTGCCAATCTCTAAAGATGACTCAATACCGTATAGTCCGAGGGATGAGTATCAAGTCGGCGAGATTATCTATCACAAAATGTGGGACGATATCGGCATTATTACCGGCAAAGATATGACTTCAAACGGAGCACAGGCGATCATCGTTCAGTTTGAAAAAAATAAAGAGAAAAGACTCATTGAAAAGCTAACAATTTAATTTTTAACATCATAAACTAAAGGTCTTATCACCATGATAGGTGTGACAATTCAATCGAATGAAAACATTGACCGCGCTCTTCGTCGGTTCAAAAAGAAGTACGAACGCAGCGGGGTACTTCGTGAGTACAAAAAACGTACATATTACTTAAAACCATCTATTGAAAAGCGTATGTCGCACATGAAAGCGGTTCGTCGCCAACATCGTGCAACAATGGAACAAGAATAGTTCCTCAATAACTTTACGTTTTCTGAAACCTCTGTTGATTATGTCGGCAGAGGTTTTTTTTTCGGATAGGAGTGGAGCTTGAGCGACCGTTCAATGTGCCGGCATTTGTTGCTATCCTAATTCGGGAAGAAGTATTTTTGAAGAGTACTCTCGCATCCATAGAGACAATATTGAGATAGGGTGTTGTAAATATATAAGATAATTCCTACTCCGAATTGCTGATACAGAGACGAAAACGAACGATGATGCCTTCCACAGACGCAACATTCTTACTTTCTGTTGGCATGGGATGTTTGTCTTATAAGCGTTTAGGCAAAAAAAAACCTCATTGTTTTCAATGAGGTTTTTTTTGTTATGATTATTTTTTTGCAGGATCAACGGGATCTGATCTCCAGCCCCAATCCATATATAAATCGTAGATGCCCGGTGCATCCGGTGAACTTGTTTCAACGATTGTCGTAGTTGTACCACCGACGATTGCTGTCATTTCAGCAGCTGTTAAAGTTTGGAATTCGCGTTTCATCGAAGTCCCTTTCTAATGAAAATGTGAATAAAAAAACCCAAGTGGGTGAAAGTATCTTTGCCTTTTAGACAGAGCAAGTAGGATATAAACCCTAATTGATCATTAAACGTTATAGATTTTAGTGTTTGATTTGCACTTTCTTCATGTCAAACTTACAAAATTTCTTTGAAAGATGCAAATTTTATTTTGTTTTTCTTCAAATTTAACCCTAAAAAGTGGTGTTTAGTGCATTTTTCTATATAAAACTCAAGTTTTATTATGTTTTGGTGGTGTTTGACAGTACGTAGAAGTTATTCCTCAGTGTTCCGTAATTTTGCAATCATTCATTCACTATATTCATTTATATCTCCATGTATAGAATAGAAACAGATTCCATGGGAGGCATCGAAGTTCCTTCCGACCAATATTATGGTGCACAAACGGCGCGTTCGCTTATTCACTTTGCAATTGGTAATGAGCGTATGCCTCGTGAACTGATACGTGCTTTGGGAGTACTAAAGAAAGCTGCCGCCCTTGTCAATAATGAGTTAGGACTTTTGTCGGATGATAAAGCACAACGTATAGCGCAAGCCGCAGATGAAGTTATTGCCGGTACGCTGGATGCTCATTTCCCGCTTTCGATATGGCAAACCGGCTCGGGTACGCAAACCAATATGAACACGAATGAGGTTATTTCTAATAGAGCCATTGAGATCGCCGGCGGAGAAATGGGGTCGAAAAAACCTGTTCATCCCAATGATGATGTGAATAAAAGTCAAAGTTCCAATGATACATTTCCAACTGCCATGCACATTGCGGCAGCTGAGCAAACTCTCCATCACTTATTGCCTGCTGTGGTGCAGTTACGCGACACATTCGCACAAAAATCGAAAGCATTTGCAGCATATATAAAAAGTGGTAGAACTCATTTGATGGATGCGACCCCAATTACATTAGGGCAAGAATTTTCCGGTTATGCTCAGCAATTGACGAATGATATACAAAGAATTAACTTAGTGCTTGGTGGATTGTTGGAACTTGCGCTTGGCGGTACCGCTGTGGGTACGGGATTAAATACTCATCCGGAATTTGCAGTAAGAGGTGCGGCAAAAATTGCGGAGCTTACCGGCATACCGTTCATTACGGCTCCGAATAAATTTGAAGCCCTTGCTGCGCATGATGCTTTGGTGTTTGCCCATGGTGCCATAAAAACATTAGCGGCTTCATTGATGAAGATTGCCAATGATATTCGCTGGATGGCTTCCGGTCCGCGTTGTGGACTTGGAGAGATTACCATTCCTGAAAATGAGCCCGGATCTTCTATCATGCCCGGTAAAGTGAATCCGACACAATCCGAAGCAATGACAATGGTGGTTGCCCAGGTAATGGGGAATGATGCCACAATCAATTTTGCTGGTTCACAGGGTAATTTTGAGTTAAATGTCTTTAAACCCGTGATGATTTACAATTATTTACAAAGTGTACGATTGCTTGCGGATGCTTGCATTATGTTTAATGAACATTGTGCCATTGGCATTGAACCGGTTGCGGATAAGTTGGAGTATTACAATCAAAATACTCTTATGTTAGTGACAGCACTCAATACTCATATCGGTTATGACAATGCCGCAAAAATTGCCAAACATGCACATAAAAACAATACGACACTCAAAAATGCTGCCTTGGAATTGGGGTTATTGACTGCCGAACAATTTGATGAATGGGTAAAACCGCAAGATATGCTCGGACCGAATATGTAATATCCAACATGATTCTACGAATACATCCCATAACGCCCGAAAGATATAAAATCGAAGAAGCAGCGCGCCTTGTCCACAAAGGTGCGTTGCTGTTATATCCTACCGATACAGGATTTGCTTTAGGGTGTGGGCTGGCAAATAAATCGGCAATAGATAGAATTCGACGATTGCGCAATATTTCAGATAAAAAACCTCTGACATTCTTATGTGAAAACCTTCAATCCATTGCCAATTATGCACAAGTTTCAAATTCTGCGTTTAAAGCCATAAAAAAACTTACCCCGGGACCATACACATTTGTTTTACCGGCTTCGCGCGCTGTGCCTAAATTTGTCCATGATGAAAAAAGAAAGACCGTAGGTATTCGCATTCCCGATAGTGCTATTGCAACGGCATTGCTCCACGCCTGTCAGTCACCGATTATATCAATTTCTGCACGACTCAATGATGATGATCTTGTTACCGAAGATTATTTTGATCCTACTGATATTCTCTTTGCTTTTGAAAAAAATGTTGATATTGTTATCGAGCCAGAGTGGTATGAGTTTAGCGGTGAATCAACGGTGATTGATATGACGCAAGATAATTTTTTTATATCCAGAGCAGGCGCTGACAGTAAAGCACTTGATAAAGCTCGTGAAATTATAGAATAACTTTATCATAGTTACAGTGATTGTGGAGAGTATCCTGATCACTGAGGATGTGAAATACAGAAGTCATCAGAACCTTTTATTGTTAATACAGATGCTGTCCGATTAATTAGACCGCTTTTTTACACATTTGAGAATATTTGACCTATGAAAATTGATGTATACATAATGTCAGGTGCGGGTAATATATTTTCTGTTATAGATAATCGAAAATATCAATTCTCGAAAGAGGATTTACAGACATTGACACCGTCTGTTTGCGGGTATTTTACTTCAAAGCCAACAGAGGGATTTATTGTTCTCAATAATGGTGATGTTTACAATGATTTTAGTGTGTATTTTTTTAATCCGGACGGCTCGTATGGTGCAATGTGTGGAAATGGCGCACGTTGTGCCGTAAAGTTCGCCGCAACCCTCAATATGATACAAGAAAAAGTATTAACAACATTTGTAATGGCTGATGCGCGTTATAGCGCTATTATTGAAAATGATGAAGTAACGGTATATTTCCCTGACCCATTAGAAGTAATACGGGACAAGGGGGTTATTGTCAATGGGGAGCGAATACATGGCGGTTATGTTAATGTTGGCAGCGACCATTTTATTACAGAAATTATTTCAGATACATTGTCGGCTTTTCCCCTTGTTGCATTCGCGCTTCCATTGCGCCATCACTCAGATTTTTTACCGAGAGGGGTAAATGTCAATATTTATACACGTAAAGAACATAATGTGGTATATATGCGCACCTATGAACGGGGCGTTGAGGCGGAAACCGGAGCATGTGGCACGGGGGCAGTATCTACGGCAATATATTGTGCATTAACTCATAATATTCCATCTCCTATTTGCCTTATACCAAGTTCGGGGCAACAGTTAACGGTCGGATTTGCGATGCATCACAATACGATTACGGATGTATATTTACGTGGTGGTGCGGAGATTTTACATACATTTTCAATGGAAAGAGCAGAATGAGAATATTGGGTATAGATCCGGGAACAATAGTGTGTGGCTATGGCGTGATTGATATTGAAAACAGAAAAATGACATTAGTGGAATATGGTGTGGTTGAAGCAAAAAAACAGTATGCGGAATTGCCACGACGTTTGGAGGTGATATATCTACGATTGACAAGTGTTATTGAAAGAACATTGCCGGACGAAGCAGCATTGGAAGCTGTTTTCTTTGCCAAAAATGCACAATCATTAGCCAAACTTTCTCATGCTCGCGGTGTGGCTATGTTGGCGGCAACGCTCAAAGAAATTCCTGTCACCGAATACTCTGCCAAAGAAGTAAAACGATCCGTCACAGGTAATGGCAATGCGGCTAAAGAACAAGTTGGGTATATGGTCAGAAAAATGTTGGGTATTGAAGAAACGCCTGACTTTTTTGATGCGACCGATGCGCTTGCTATTGCTGTCTGTCATGCCCTAAAACGCAATGAAAATAAAACTAAAGCAAAAAGTTGGAAGAAGTTTCTTGAAGAGAATCCGCAAAGAGTAGCGCGGATTGGGCAAAAAAAAACAATGAAAGGGTAGTGAATTGATGCTGATTTGAATGAAAAAAACCTATACAATTTACCATCTGTAAATGGTCTTGGACAAAAGCGGTAAAAACTTTTTTTTAGAATAATTTGCGTTAATTACTTTTCATTTGTAAATTTGTAACGGTCGTAATAGCAGCAGCGGCTAAACTCCTCATTTCAATTAGAAAAAATATCATGGTTAATCGTAGCATTGACGTGAAAAAAATAATCACGCCGGCGAATGCCACAGAGGTTTTTGCCCTCGTGGCTATTATCGGGGGATTGTGTATTGCTCTCTTTTTGCCAGAATTGC
Source organism: Chloroflexota bacterium (assembly GCA_041917875.1). Lineage (GTDB taxonomy): Bacteria > Bacteroidota > Ignavibacteria > Kapaibacteriales > UBA961 > UBA2353. The sequence goes on from JAYRWZ010000210.1 coordinate 10,012, forward strand.
CGATTCGGTTAATCGGCATCTGCGTCTCTATACTTGGAGGTGTCGGGCATTTTATGATGATTTCGCAGCGCTTGAGCGAAACAGTAGAATACTCCCGTAAGCCGGTGAGCGCAAATGTTTCTTTGCGTACCGTAGAAAAAAGTGGCAATGGCAGTCGCCGAATCATCTTTGATGATAGTGATTTTAAAAAGTCATTTGGTGATGATGATGTACCGGACGAAGTGCCTGAACACAATCCGGAAGAAGAAGTTCGTAAAAAAGTTGCCTCAAAGTTTACGGATGAACTTCCAAAAACAGATTCAGAATCAAACACAAAGCCAAATAGTACTCGCCACTTCGGTGATGATATTTCCCATGTGCGTATTGTTGGTAAAGCGAAGTCCGCAACACCAAAACCTACGCAGCGCAGAGAAGTGCCGCCGCCGATGCCGCCAAAGCCCAAACCATCTCCGGAAGTGCAAAAACAAGTTGCTCACCGTGCAGTAGAAATTGTCACCGAGCCGGTGGTTCAATATCAAAAAACTGAAGAACAACAATATGTTCATCAAGAACAGATCGTAGAACCGGCAGTAAGTCTTCTACAATCAAAGACTTTGTCTGATACGGTATCGGAAACACATGGAGCACTTGAACAGACCTCTTTACAGTCAAACCAAGAAACGCATGGAAATTCAACTGTTAGTGAAAGTGTTGAAGTTGTTGAAAATAAAAAAGATACTGAATTACGAAGACCCGCAAAACGTCATACTATAGATGTTGATAAATTAGATTTGTCAGACGAAACGCCGCTTGTACCGCATAATGAGCCACGCAAGGAACTTGATTTTTTGCTGAATCGTGTACTCATGGTGATTCGTTCCGTGACAAGCGCAAGAACTGCGGCGTTTTTCTGGGTTAATGCGGATAAGCAACATCTTGTATTGGAAGCATTTATCTCTGATATTAAAGATAGTATCTCCGATGAGAGAAAGTTCAAATTTTCCGGTGATGTTATTAGCCAAGTTGCCCAAGGCGGCCGTCCCGAAATATTAACCGAAATCAAGTCTTCGGCTGAACTGGACTTAATCCCATATTATAATTTCCCTTCTAAAACAGTGTCATTTATCGGCGTGCCGGTTTATTATCATGATACGGTTGTGGGAGTACTTTGTGCTGATTCTGAAGAGCCTGATGCGTATGATGCAATTACAGTCAGCTTCTTTGGTCATTTTACCAAACTTATTAGCGGATTAGTGCAAAGTTACACGGGTAAGTATGATCTACTTCAAGCAAATAGGGCTCTTGAGGTGATAAGTAAATTTCGCAATCTATTAGCGAATGCCGACACCGCAGGCATATCTGCTGTCTGTACGAGTATAATACAAGCGGCTGCCGAAATGGTTGATGCAACATTAGTCGGGACATGCCTCTATGATGAATATTGTGATGAATGGATAGTCAATGAAATACGACCGATGGATGAGAAAACAATTGCTCTGCGAGGCACCCCCGTGGATTTGCAGCGTTCAGTTATAGGTCAAACAATTCAAACGGCTTCCACTACTCTTTTAGCACCACTTGCGCCGGAAATGATTCGTGTAACCGATGCTGAACCGGAGGCTCAAGGCGGCAGTTTCCTTGCTGTGCCGCTCAAATCACTTTCACATAGTTATGGAACACTCTTCATTGAAGCCCGTAATTCGTTCATATCGCATCATGATATATCAATTCTTGAGCTATTGGGTGAGCAAGCCGGTACAATGATTGAACAATTACGCTTTAATGCAATGTTCGATAATTCTGCTATGTTGGATCGAACAAAAGGCACTCTGAATAAAACAGCATTCCGGCAACGTATGGATGAAGAAATTGCTCGTGCAGGAGATTTTAATGTTGCCTTATCATTGTGTTTAGTCCAAATTGACCATTATATCATTTCCGAAATGAATCAAGATGCCGTAGAAAATCTCACATGTCATGTCGTTGAAATTCTTAGACGTAACTTAAATGCCTATGATGCCGTCGGCGAATCGAATGAAGGAACTCTCGCCGTTTTGCTTATTGGACGCACTGCGCAGCAAGCTCAGCTTTGGGCGGAGAAAATGCGTAAAGAAGTTGCTATTTCGATAGTAGATATGTTTGGCAAGCGTTTTTCTGTGACTGTGTGCATCGGTGTATCACAAGCAAGAGCAAGAGAAACATCCGATGCGCTACATGCTAACACTGAAAGAGTTCTTTCTATGGCTTTACAAAGAACGAATACTGTATCGGTCTTTGACTAATCAATCCGAAACAGCGAGTATTGAGTTTTGATCAAGGCGGCCCTCAAATGCAGGAGTCGCCTTTTTCTTTGTCTGTTCATAATTAGCCAACAATTTCTTTTGGCGTAGTATTTGCCACTTTCCTGCGTAGAGATGTACTTTCATGGAGATTGGTGGTCATTTGCATAAGGCAATTGGGTAATTGCCCACACTCGCCATTGCGGTAAGGACAGCATAATTTTTTTTGATACTATGTTTTCAAGGTTTCCAATATATAAACAGCATGATGCAGAAGATTGCGGCGCGGCGTGCTTGCGAATGATTGCCAAGTATCATGGTAAAACATTCACTATGCAAACATTGCGCGAGCGTACCCACATCTCACGCATAGGAGTATCGTTGTTGGGGCTGAGCAATGCCGCTGAAAGTATCGGCTTCCGAACTCATGCCGCTAAATCAGATTTTGGTACTCTTCGCACATTAACAACTCCTCTTATTGTGTTTTGGGAGCAAAGACATTTTATCATTGTCATTAAGGTGCAAAAAAATAAAGTCACTGTTGCTGACCCCGCACATGGCATAATCCGTTATTCTACTGCGGAGTTCATGAAAGGATGGTTGCCTCCTGAACAACAACAAGGCATTGTCTTACTGCTTGAGCCTACACCTTCATTTTACCGTGCCGATGATGAGAATGAAGCGATGAGTACCGGTAGTGTATTTTCATTTCTTGCAACCTACATCGCTCCCTACAAACAATTCATCGTACAATTGCTTATAGGAGCCATTGTCATAAGCGTAATAGGAATAATTTTTCCTTTGCTGACACAATCCTTGGTGGACATTGGCATCAATAC
>JAYRWZ010000211.1:0-2454 GCA_041917875.1 Chloroflexota bacterium
CAAGATTATGCCATGCCGGCACTCTTACTTATGGAAAATGCAGCACGCTCGGCGGCTGAAACTATCCGACAACTTGCAGCAACACATCGCGCTGGCCACCACGCATGGTCGGTGCTTATTCTGTGTGGTTCGGGTAATAATGGCGGCGATGGTTTTGCCATTGCCCGACACCTTCATCATTATGCACATGTGCGTATTGCATGGATTGGCGATAAAGAAAAAATGTCGCCGGAAACACTCACCACTATGCGGATAAGCGAGCGGCTCGGCATTCCCATAGCTCATATTGTCAATGAATTAGATGTCAAAACCCTTAACACCGATGCTGATATAGTTATTGATGCGCTTATTGGTGTCGGCGGCAATGAATATTTGCGCGGCATAGTCACTTTTTTGCTCGACAAAGTTTCCGGTATGTGGGATTCTTTCGGCAATATGCCATCGCGTCAATCGCCGGCACTCCATATTGCAATAGATATTCCCACCGGACTGAATGGTGCAACGGGTCTTGCCCATCCCTCGGCTTTTCAGGCGGATCACACGATTACCATGCTTGCGCCGAAAGTAGGGATGTTGGTCAATAATGGCACGGCACTGTGCGGCACGGTGCATACTGTATCCATCGGTGCCCCAGCTTCTTTGCCCTCAACCATTGCCCGTTACCATTATCATGAACCATCGGATTTCGAAGAATTTCTTCCGCCTCGCCGTAAAAACACTTCCAAATTTGATTATGGCAGAGTGATGATTATCGGTGGATCGAAAACAATGAGCGGTGCCGTTTGTCTGAGTGCCCATGCTGCTTTTGCTGCCGGCGCCGGCTTGGTGGAGCTTTATACGACGGCTGTTCATCCACACCTTATGCCCGAAGTAATTGCCCATACGCTCATGACAACAGAAGAAGGTACTATTCACCCCGATGAACAGCATACTTTACTTGAAGCCATGAACAAAGCAGATGCAATTATCATGGGTCCCGGCTTAGGAAAAAACACAGAAACTTTAACCATGATTCGTTCGCTTATTTTGCAAACATTGCATCACAAACCATTAATTCTTGATGCCGACGCTTTAAGCGCATTACACCATACCGATATTTTGTCACCGAAGGCAATACTGACGCCGCATTTGGGTGAATTTGCCCGTTTAACCGAGCAAAAACGTGAAGAAATTACTCACACATTTATTGAACATGCCCAAAATACGGCTAAGGCGATGCTCTGTACACTCTTGCTAAAAAATACACCAACAATTATTACCGATGGTAAAAATACTATTCTCAATATAAACGGTAATCCCGGTATGGCAACTGCCGGCAGTGGCGATGTTCTTGCAGGTATTATCGGCGGTTTGGCAGCACAGAAAGTCCAACCGTTTTATGCTGCATCGCTCGGCGCATATATTCATGCAATGGCAGGTGACAGTGCCGCAACAATAAAAGGGCATATATCATTAACGGCTTCAGACATAATAAAAGCATTACCGTCGGTTTTGAATTTCCAATAATTTATGATGCACAATTATCGTTTTGTTCCATTAGTGCTCTATTCGGGCATACTGTTTTATTTATCGCATCAGCCCCAGCTTCCTCATTTGGAGCTTGGCTTTGAATGGCAAGATAAAATCATTCATTGCGGCGCATATACACTCTATGGTTTATGTATAAGTATTGGTTTTTATTCTCATCCCCGCAGGCACATTCTGACCATTATTATCGGGTTCTTATTTGGCATAAGTGATGAAATACATCAATACTTTATTCCGTATCGTTCCGCCGAAATATTAGATTGGCTTGCCGATTGTTGCGGCATAGTGCTTTCTTTGTGGATATGGAATAAAGCACATAATTTGTGGCATCGAAGAAAGAATAATCATGTATAAAGAGATATGTTCGCTGATGGGAATTGATGCAAGACAATATAACGAAAAATGTCTGAACACGATTACAAAGATTACAAGATTAACAGGATAAAGATGTGAGCACAATCAAAAAATCCTGCTAATCACTTCAATCCTATAAATCCTGCGCAATGCAAAGTCTGAACACGATTACAAAGATTAAAAGATTAACAGGATAAAGATGTGAGCACAATCAAAAAAATTCTACCCATCACTTCAATCCTAAAAATCCTGCGCAAGACAATGTAGCACAATCAAAAAAATCATGCTAATCCTATCAATCCTAAAAATCCTGCGCAATGCAAAGTCTGAACACGATTACAAAGATTAAAAGATTGACAAGATTGCAGAAAATATATCAAAAAATCATGCTAATCCTATCAATCCTAAAAATCCTGCGCAATGCAAAGTCTGAACACGATTACAACGATTACAAGATTAACAGGATAAAGATGTGTGCACAATCAAAAAAAATCCTGCGCAATGCAAAGTCTGAACACGATTACAAAGATTACAAGATTAACAGGATAAAGATGTGAGCACAATCAAAAAATC
>JAYRWZ010000212.1:0-13234 GCA_041917875.1 Chloroflexota bacterium
ACTGCGAAAATGATGGTTTTGCCAATCTCGTTGGTAATTGGGTCACGCAAAGCATTTTCTAAAAAGGTCTGACAAAAAACACTATTTGTTTTTTCTGAGAAAAATTTCTTTTCAAAATCACGAGTAATAAAAGTTTCAGTTTCTTCTCCTTCTTCGGTTGGAACAACAACTGCATAACCTTCATCAGAAAGTAATTGCGTAGTGATTTCTGTTCGGGCATCTAATACTTTAGGATTAATCAAATAGCCGTCTTTAACTCCATCAATTAAAGAATAACGGAAAGTCGGGTCTCCCCCCTCACAACCGAATGTTGAGTAGGTGTCTCGTAACATTCTTCGTTCAATTTCTCTCGGGTCATTTTCTTTTACCTTGTCTGGGTCAACACCTTTCAAGTAATCTTTTGGTGTGGCAGTCAGTCCTAATTTGTAACCATGGAAATATTCAAAGACTGCTCTTGCATTTCCTGAAATTGAACGGTGAGCCTCATCCGATATTAAAAGGTCAAAGTCAGTCGGTGAAAAATCATCGCGGTATTTATCATTGTGCATCAATGATTGAATGGTCGTAACCAAAATATCGCATTTTCTCCAGTCGCTTTTGTGTTCCTTGTAAATGAAAGTCGTGTAGTCGGGTTTCAAATATTCAGTAAAAGCTTTCCATGTTTGGTCTTCCAATTCTAAACGGTCAACCAAAAACAAAACTCGTCTTGCGTTTTGTGTCCTCAAAAATAATCTGATTACAGCCGCTGATGTCAAAGTTTTACCTGTTCCCGTTGCCATTTCAAAAAGAAATCTGTCTTTGCCTTCGGCAACAGCACCTTGTAAAGCCTTGATTGCCTTTAATTGATAGTGCCTTAAAAATCTAAGTCCATTTGACCAGATAAAATCTTTGCTCGCTTCAATACTTCCTTTCCATTCAGGTCTTTCCGCAAAATCAGGCATTTGCACTTTAACAATGTAGTCAACTTCAACTGCTTCTTTTGCGAGTGAATCTCTGTCAGGATTCCAATTTTTAATTGCTCCAATTTCCTCCGGTGAAGGGAATTTATAAATAGGTTTTGGGTTTCCTTTTGTCGTGTCCCAGAAATAGTGAACAATTCCGCTAGAAAGAATGATATATCTCGCTCCAACTGTCTTGGCATATTTTCTTGCTTGTTCCTTTGCAACAAGAGGGTGAAGGCTTTCTTTTTTCGCTTCAAGTACGCAAATTGGTTTATTGTCACTGTCAACGAGTAAAAAGTCTAAAGAACCATTCTTTGTTTCCTCATAGTCATTTCCCCATGCGTCAATTTCTTGTTGCGTAATTTTCACATGATTTTCAAGCAGAATGTTTGCTTTTCCTTCCTCATTGTCAAAGAATCTCCATCCAGCCTCTGTCAGCAGTTGGTTTATTTTAATTCTTGCTTGAGCTTCATTTCCCATTTTCTGTCTTTACATTTTTATGTCGAGCGTTGGCAAAATTCAATCTCTTTTGTTTTTTGTTTGGGTTTTGTATATCGGTCAGGTGAATAGCCATAAAACTGTCCACCGAGCCGCAAGCCGAAATGAAGCCGAAAGATAGGAGTTTTTCAGTCCCCCACCCCGCTTTCGTCAAACCGCCATTTGTTTCTGCAAATCTACTAAAGAGAAGCGAGATAACAAAACAACATTACTGGATTGTGAATAAATCTCTATATTACATCGCTTACAATCATTGAAGAATGCGTCACTTGCTTACATGATTCTACTTACCCGAAGTGCTTTTTATCATATTGGCAATACTTCAAGGGAGCATTATACCGGAATTTCAGTATTGCAACGACTTTATGATGATTTTCTTGAAGTGCAAGGATTTGAATTACCGAATACTCCACAACCACATAATTTCTGATATTGTACATTCCATATAATTATATATTATCGCCGCTGAGAAATTCATGGAATGATAATGATGCTATGGATTTTTCTTCTAAAATATCAATAATTTCTTCGGTAAAAAGTACCGACTCATCGAATGTTTCCCATACATACCATTGTTTTTTGCGTATATATTCAGATGCAGCGTGGTTTTGCTCATAACCGCGAGGCATAGTTTTGAGCGATTCACCATGTATTCCCGTAGCAAATATTGTTGTAAACTGCCGAGAATGAACAATTTCATTCCACTCCTCATGGTGGCTGTAAATGCGTGAACGTATGGCTTTTAATTGGTCGGGGGTCGGCATATATATTCCCCCTCCTATTGCGCAATTACCGGGCTCAATATGGCAATAGATTCCCGGTCTTTCCACAGCTTTTCCGGCGATAGTGTTGGCGCCGACAAATGGAAAAAACAATCCTACATTTGTTTTATACGGCGATTTATCTTTGCTGAAACGTGTATCGCGATGGATACGAAACATAGATGTTTTATCGTCAGCTTTATAGCCAATATCTAATTGTTCAAAGCGATCTGCCATAGCCGAAATAAGTTGTTTTGCCGGTAATCGCACATTATTGTCATAACGGTCACGATGCTCAGCAAACCAATCGCGAGTATTATTGGCAGAAAGCTCTTTCAAAAATGTAAGTATATCGCGTGGAAATCCGTTAAAATATGATGCCTTCATAGCGTTCTGTCAGAAAATTATACCTATATTACTGTTATTATTGAGTTTTCTTGAGCAATTTTTTATTGATGTGAAATATAATTGCATCACAGAAACCGCCCATAAGTTCGTGTAAACGATTATTTTTTCGTCGCCAGTGTAATTTTTTTTGTGATATGATTGCCCATAAGTTTCCCTATGCGATTGCCTTCATTACAAGCAAGAGGATAATGAATACCACCCCATATACGGCTGATGGAAGCTTCAAGGGCAGCATCAAGAAATGACGGGAAACTTCGGATCGGATAACCGAAACGGACTTCCGTATCATCATCAAAGGCAATATTTTTACCATAAAGATTGGTCAGTATTTGAGCGGATACTGCCGATATTGTGCTGTGCCCGCTTGTATGCTCGGGAAATGGCGGTGTTTGTAATAATGGTTCCCAATCAGGATCAATAAATTTGTGAATAAACGTAATGGGTCGTATTAAATGATAATCATATTTGTCATTCCAACAAGAGAGAAAGCCGTCATAAAGCCCGATGGACACTAAGGTATATGCTTCCAAAGATTCTATCATGGACTTTTGTAATTTTTTGCTTGCAATATTGACAATATTTATCCAATGTCCACCGGGAGAAATCATTTGCGTATTAAATACAAAATGCCCTTGATGCCACGTTTTTATTGGATTACAATCCCAAAACAGCGAAATTTCTTTTTGCTCTTTTGTAAGGGTTTTTGCAAAGTTATACACTTCAATATTCTGTTGATAAAATGAGGATTTGGGGTCTTCACTGTATGGAAATGGCGGAGCGGCACGGAATTGTCCGGCAGAATCCATAGTAAAAGGTCGCATTGTATTGAAAAAAGGATCCAAAGGATCGGCAAAAGCGGGTGGTGTGGGTTCCCATTTTCCGGCAGCCCGCGGAAATACATAACGTGAGCGTCCTTGATTGCGAATATGTCCGTCATTTTTATACCAAATCCGCAATTCTTTGGCAATATCCTGGGCATATTTTTTTGAACGTTCGACAGTTTCCGTCGGGGTCTGCGCACTTAATTGCTCAATATGAGCGGCATATAAACTGTCGGAATAATTTGCACGATACAATAAATTATTCACAACGGCACGATATGCTTCTACGGCACAAATTTCCCATTTATATTCTTTGCCTGATTCCGGCTGAGGCATAGTGGGAAAACCATTAATTTGTCCTTCCAAAGAACGGTAACCGGGAAAACCGTGATATGCAGCTTGGTAGGCAGCCATATTGCAATAGCTGTAAATTCTGCTTATGACAGGTGGTGAAAAACCATCTTTCATGATGATGTCCGTAACCATTCTGTTCCAATCATGGATATAGCCTGCGGAGTTGTCTGTTTTCTGCCCGTAACTCATTGCCGAACATACAATAATACACCATAATAATACGGCAGTCACCCGAACACTTTTCATTACATTTCCTTTCACATACTTTCAATAATCACAATAAACAATAATCACTACTGCTATTCCTCAATTTTTCGGAAAAATGCATCATTTAAGAAAAACAGAGGTAAGCTGTTGATATCTTTACGTAAATCAGCCCTCAATTCGGGGTTGATATGAAGAGCTTTTCGCAATAATTCGACAGGATTTTTTTTGTCGCCGAGCAATAATAAACATTTTGCCAAGAAATAATATCCCTCATAATTATCGGGTCGCAATTCAATAAATTTTTCAAACCAAAGAGCCGCTTCACCATACATTGCTTCGTCGAACAATGTTGCAGCATAATCGAATATTCCGTCAGGGTCGCGCGGATTATTTTTTAATGCTTTTTCATAATATGCCAGAGCTTGCTCTACATTTTTTGCGGAATAATACACATCGGCGATAGCATACAGCAAATCGGTATCATGCGGTTGCAATAACTCGGCTTGCAAATAATATTCGATGGCTTTTTCGGGTTTGCCGATGCCGTCATAGGAGGCAGCAAGCCCATAAAGCGATTCAAAGTGATGCGGCTCTATTGCTAAGGCATTATGAAATGCCTCTACTGCTTTCTGCGATTGATTGGTTTCATGATACGCCGAACCCAAATTATGCCAGAAAGCAAAATCCGTTCTTTCAAATTCCAATGCTTGCTCATACGCATAAATTGCTTCGAGCAGTCTGCCGAGAGTGCCATAAGAGTTACCCAAATTATACCATGCCGCCGAAAATTCAGGCTTGAGCGTTACTGCCATATCATAATAATCAATGGCTTTGTAAAATTGTTGCTGATGACACAATACCACGCCGGCATTAAACCAGTGCGTTGCATCGAAAGGGTCTTCATCAATACACTGCTGATACAGCGCAAACGCATTATCATAATCGTGCTTCTGGTCATAACAATACGCAAGTTCGGCGGTAGCGTCCAAGCTGCGTTCTTCCGATTTTTGCAGATATTTCAAAAGGGCTATTGCTTCATCTATCCGATTCATGCGTCCCAATAACAGTGCCTTGCCATACAATGCCTCTTCATCGTCGGAATGAGTGCGCAAAATTTCTTCATATATATTCCATGCGCGTTCATATTCGCCACGCTCGGCGAACACATCAGCCCGATGCAATTGTATGTCATTATCGGTTGGGTCAAGCGACATTGCCCGATCAAATGATTCCATAGCTTCGTCAAAACGCTCTAAATTGGAAAGCGCCACACCGCGCCAGAGCCACGCATCTGCCGAAAAAGGTTGATATTCAATAAGAACAGTGCTAAATGTCAGTGCATCGGTAAATAATTGCTTATCAAGACAATAAGGTATGAGTGTTTCAAGTGCTTGGGCATTATGGAAACCATCAAAGTTTTTGCTGCCACCGCTAAGTTCATGGCGGAAGCGACGCAATTGTTCGTCCATATCGCGAGGTGAAGGGTCGTCCTCGCCCTCATCAAATCCATAGCTGTTCATTTATTGTCTTTCTTTATGTGTTCTCTCTACACGATAAACACAAATATCATGTCAAAAAAAATGGTGATAAGTACAGAATAATCGGTGGTAAAGTGATAGCAGAGATTTCTTGATGATTTTCTTGAATTGTAAAGATGCGAAACTCAGATGACTCCAAAACCACTTTGTTCCCGATATAAATCTGCTCAATGGTGCATAGTTGAAACACGATTGTTATGCAAATTTACACATCATTGGCATATATAGACGATGACATTTGTCCGATAGTACTTCAAAGCGGCTGTTTTCTTTGTCCCGCACAAGCCATTCTTGATACGAGACCGAAATGATAGCCGGCAAAACAATTAAGACTCCGTCGGGATGACAAGAATTGATGGAAAGACCTGAACACCAATAAAAAACCCTATGCCGTCGCCTTTTACGGTAAATTGGGGGTTGGTGCCGGATGAGCCGAAAATACCGTCATCGTTCGAATCATAAGCACTTAAATTCAGCGCATGGAACGGCGCATCGAATGCCACAAAGAGCAACATACTATAAACATTTTCTGATATTGGGTCAAATCCGTAATCATAATCTTTTTTTGTATAGATAAGCTTGTCCGCAGATGGATCGTATATCGTTCGCACATAGTCATGATAGTGTGTACCATAATATATATCACGCAAGTTTGCGGTGTCACGAAGAGTTCTTCCCCAATTAAATCCTAACAACCCTATACAAGAACGAGGGTTATTTGCAAATTCGATCGTTGAGACATATTCGTATTGATAGGATGAACTGTTGAATTTGCGTTGTGTTGTGGCAGCAATGACGGAGGGTATTTCGGGCACACGCGTGGAAGCTGTGACTTTTTTATTGCGCCATTCAATGACCAGAGAATATTGCTCTCCCTGTCGTATAGTGTTCACAGTGGTTTCATAGCGGGTGGTCTCCGGATTATATGACAATGTTTTTTGTCCTTCAGGCGTGATGACCTTTACATTTGCATCCCGAATAAGTGCTGCCTCTCTTGTATATATCTGTTGTAAAGGTAATGTTTTCGTAATATCCATAGAAATCGTGGTGTCGCCCGCGGTCACATAGCTTGCAACAACAATTTTCTCCACATAGAGTAAGTCGGTATTGTCCACAACTTGTTCACAACCGAAGAACAGCACCGCTACCATGCCCATACACATCATCAAAACAGAATGCGAAACGGCTCTTATATTGAATATTGTTGTGTTCATAGAGAATACAAGACCTTAGCGTGTGGCAAATACGATTGTTTCTCAAAAATACTAAGAGAAACGGATAAAATGTGTTCACACTAAGCGAGAGCAATATATTTTTTCGGTATTTTTGTTCATGAGGTTAGAGAAGAATGACTATGAGATAAGCGGATTGCTTCATTGCTCGATACTTTATGATACATGCTCTTATGTGTTTCAACTGATTCACATACAAATAGTTACAATCATGTTTTCTTTCATTATACACGTTTTATAGTATGATTGTTTTTGGAACAGATGGCTGGCGCGGCATCATAGCGCGAGATTATACTTTCGACAATTTGCGGCTTGTGGCAACAGCAACGGCACGTTATGTTTTGTCATTATTCAAAGAGAGTCCTTCGGTAGTGATTGGCTATGACACGCGCTTTTTGTCAAAAGAATTTGCGGAGGAAACTGCGAAAATTTGTGCCTGTATGGGCATAACAGTGCATTTATCGCAATCGGTTTCTTCTACTCCTCAGGTGTCATTTCATACCAAACAAAAAGGGTGCTCCCTGGGCATTGTGATTACGGCAAGCCATAATCCGCCCATCTATAATGGGTTTAAGGTCAAGGGAAATTTCGGCGGACCGGCTTATCCCGAACAGATAGCGGACATAGAAAAACAATTAGCGGCATTGTATGCCTCGCCGGTGCAATTATCCCTCAAATCGCTTGATGAGTATATCGAAGATCGTACCATTCGATTGTTCGATGCTCAAGAATCATTTTTGCGCTATATCCGTAAAAAAATTGATTTGACAGCCATACAAGAAGCCGGTTTGCGTATTGTCTATGACCCGATGCACGGCGCAGGCATCAATACTATGCATCATATTTTACCGGGTGTCAAAGAAATTCACGGCGACTATAATCCATCATTCGGTGAAGTGCATCATCCCGAACCTATTCAGCAGAATTTACGCCCATTAATCGAAACTGTACGCGAAGGCAAGTATGATGTGGGGCTTGCAACTGACGGCGACGCCGACCGATTAGGCGCAGTGGACGAAGATGGGAATTTTGTGGATTCGCATCGGATTTTTATGCTGCTCATGCAATATCTTTTTGAAGATAAAAAGAAAAAAGGTTCGGTGGTAAAAACGGTATCTTTAACCTCGATGGTGGCAAAATATTGCGAAAAACATGGCATTGAAGTTATTGAAACGCCTGTGGGATTTAAGCATACAGCCAAACTTATGAATGAAACAAAAGTGCTTATCGGCGGCGAAGAATCCGGCGGATTGGGCACATGCGTCCATATTCCTGAACGCGATGGCATTTTTAATGGACTTCTCTTGCTTGAAATGATTGCCACTCGCAAAAAATCATTGAAGCAATTATGTGATGATTTGGATAAAGAATTTGGAATCCATCGCTATGCTCGTCGTGATGTGACGGTCTCCGAAGAACAAAAACAGGCAATTCTGGCGGCTTGTCGTACTAAACCGACACATATAGGACGTTTTGCAGTACGTGAAACCAATACACTCGACGGATTTAAGTTCATTTTTGATAATGGCTGGCTGCTTATTCGTGCATCCGGCACCGAACCTCTTATTCGTTTCTATGCCGAAGCGGAATCCTTGAGTAAAGTAAATGAAATTCTCGATGAAGCACTAAAAATGCAATAATTACAATCAAAACATTGTGTTATTCGACATTACTCGGGCAGAGCAGTATATTCGTACCGTTCTGCCTGTTTTTTTATGGCGGTATTGCTTCTGACGCATATAGCCAAACCCATTGAAGAGCATCTATATATAGAAAATATCGTGATTGACCGTTTCAACATATATGGCACGCAGACCGCACGCAGAGCATTGCTGACTGTTCTGACGCTGATGTCATTTGTGATGGCTGTAACGGTTGATGCATGGCATACGCACGATACAACCGGAAATATCACAAAGTGGAAGAAACACCACTCCGAATCACAGGATAATAACAGTGCATCACACAATGACGAAAATTGCCCTCTGTGTTATCATCATTTTACCAAAGATATTCTTATTGCCAATACTCTCACTGTCGTAACTGAACAGTATGGCTCCGATTTTCCTTTTTTCCTTTTCTCAGCCGAGTTCACGAATTACCGCCACACCATTGCTGTACGCGGTCCCCCCTCTTTTTCATAATATTATCACTTCTCATTACGATATTGCATACGGTATTTCCATGCAACATATTCTGTAACTGTCGCATTCATTTTGTGAAAATGCCGATAGTGATTCTTATTGTTTTCTGCCTTGATGAAAGGGCGCAGAGATTTTCATGATGATTTCCTTGACATATAAGGACTTGGAACACTGAAAACTCCCAAACCCCTTAGGTACGGGTATATGTACACTTTACCATATACGGTTATTGTATGGTACACTTATTATTTTTTTAATTTTTTAATGTCTATTTATTATGAAAAAGAACTTTTCTCTCCGGACAGCACTCACTTTGACTTTCTTTGCAGTATCTGCTATATTTTTACATTCATGTTCCGAAGACCATACCCATGCACCCGGTGAGCACTTTGAAGCTGAAGGTGCAGTATTTTTGGATGGTTCGCGTGCCACATATTTACAAATATTCCGCGGGCAGGTTGATCCTGCGTTCAAACCCAAGTTTTCAGCACCGTTAAATAATCTTTCCGATGCTTTTATTGTGAAATTTCTTGATGCCGACAAAAAGCAAAAAAATCCGCCGACCGACCCATCCGTAAAATTGACATGGAAAATTGCCAATGCCGATATTGTGGAAGTATATCAGCATCAAGGAGAAGAAGGCGGCTATGAGTTCCATTTGCGCGGAAAAAAAACAGGCACTACGACTATTGAGTTCTTTTTGACCCACGGCGACCACTCCGATTACAGAACCGGCAGCATCCCCGTGGAAGTGGTCAAAGATTCCACGACAATTGAAGACCCGATAATCAAGTATATTGATGAAGAAACAGAGGTGGAATATGCCAATGCCGATACCAAAGGTAAAACAGATGGCTACGTGGTTGTAGGAGTTAATGACACCACAGATCATATTGAAGCCGAAATCGAAAACCGCGATGGAAGTGTTCCCAAACTTGATGCTGCGGAATATTTTATTGTGGTGACAACGGAAGATCCAACAATTGCCACAATTATTCCGCCGACTAAAGATGAGCCTTTTGCTTTCAATATTGTCGGAAAAAAGAAGGGAATAACCAAGTTTATTACCAAATTATATAGAAAAATAGAAGGCAAAGATGTTGAAATAGCGGCTTTCGCCGGAACAGAAGTCGGTGTGGAATAATGGAAATAACAACAAGTCTGATTGTTCCGATACAGTAAATAATCTGCACAAAAAAAAAGGCGGGGATACAATCCTCGCCTTTTTTTTTATAGATACTTTTTTAAGGAACAATTCTGTAAATCATTCGCGGGAATGGAATAACTTCGCGAATATGTTCAGCGCCCGAAATCCATTTTACCGTTCTTTCTAGGCCCAGACCAAAACCGCTGTGAGGCACCGAGCCGAATTTTCGTAAATCCAGATACCATTGGAATGCTTCTTCGGGCAAATTCTCATGGCGAACACGTTCCAATAATACCTCATAATTATCCTCGCGTTGGCTGCCGCCTATAATTTCACCGGCACCTTCGGGAGCAAGCATATCCATAGCCAAAGCAACTTTCATATTTTCTGGGTCGCGTTTCATATAAAATGCTTTTACTTCTGCCGGATAACGATGGATAATACATGGTTTGTCAAATTGTTCCATAATGGCTTCTTCTTGTGGTGCGCCAAAATCTTCACCCCAAGGAAAATCGGTGTGCGATTCCGTGCCATCGGGATTTTTCTTGATTAACTTGACATTATTATTATTGAGCCATTCAACCGCTTCCGAATAGCTCATACGATGGAAGGGTCTGCGTACTTTTTCTAATTTGGAAATATCGCGCCCTAAAGTTGCTAATTCCTGCTGACAAGTTTTTAAGCAATATTGCACTATATATTCAACCAAATCTTCGGCTAAATCCATATCGTCATGTAAATCGAAATATGCCATTTCGGGTTCAACCATCCAAAATTCCGTCAAATGGCGGCGAGTCTTGGATTTTTCGGCGCGGAATGTGGGACCGAAAGTATAAACTCTACCCAAAGCCATAGCGGTTGCTTCTGCATATAATTGCCCTGATTGTGATAAATATGCTTTGCCCAAATCGAAATATTCTGTTTCAAATAAAGTGGAAGTTCCTTCGCAAGCATTCGGCGTCAGTATGGGAGAATCCATAAGGCGGAAGCCATTGCCGTCAAAGAAATCGCGTATTGCTTTCACCACTGCCGATCGGATGCGCATGATGGCGTGTTGGCGAGCCGACCGCAACCACAAATGGCGATGCTCCATCAAAAACTCAATGCCATGCTCTTTGGGGGTGATGGGATAATCCGATGCTATCTGATGGATTTTTACTGCCGTGATGTCAAGTTCATAGCCGCCCGGAGCTCGGGGTTCTTCTCGCACTGTGCCCGTAATACTGACCGAGGATTCTTGGGTTAAAGAACGAATATTTTCAAAGACCTCTTCCGGCAAATTGGGTTTGAATGCAACGCATTGGCAAATGCCGCTGCCGTCGCGCAATTTCACAAATTGTAATTTACCCTTCCCTGTGGTGTCATAGACCCAACCATTGAGGGTTACTTCCTGACCAACTGCCGTGCCAAGCCGCTCAATTGTCAGGTACGATGTGTAACGTGATGCCATTGTTAGTGTTAAATAATGGAAAAAATTATGGTTTTGTCATTGTTCTTGTAATGATAGCATGGTTCTGAGGTGATATACACTGCCGACCGCCACCATCTTTCATTAGTTTTTGACGTAAAATTTCATGCAAAATTACCATGAAACGCTTCAGCAATGACAAAGACGGCTGTGTATGTGTCATGCCGTATCGTAAAAAACAGCTAATTTGTCATAAAACTCAATACCGGATTCTATGAGCTTCTTACTCCGAATGATTATGACTGTGTACACTTTTGTGCGCAAAGTTATAGCCAATGCTTCCTCCCATAATGTATTCTTATTGTCTGCGGGCATAGCTTATAATGCGCTTTTATGCGTGATTCCGCTTATGCTTGTGGGCTTGTCTCTTGCCGGTTTGCTCATCAGTCAAGAACAGGTGGAACAAGCCATAAAGGAATTTATCCAACAATTTTTCCCCGAAACATCCTTTCGTGTACAAACCGGAGCCATTGTCCTTGGCGAAGTTAGAAAATTTTACGACTATGGCTCTGCTGCAGGCGGCATCGGACTTCTGGTATTATTGTGGAGTGCATCCGTATTGCTGAGTGCCGTGCGTGCTTCGCTCAACCATATTTTCGGGATAATTCCACGACGTTCCTATATCGTCAATAAAATACGTGATATGGGATTAACTTTGCTTTTTCTTGTATTATTGGGCATAGCATCGTTTATTCCCTCGGCTATAGCATTTTTTATGTCTTTTGGTGCGCAATTATCATCCGAATTGCCCATTGCTTGGCTCACCGGTATCACAGCCGAAATAGTCGGGATCATGTCATTGTTTTTCTTTTTTCTTTTTATGTATCGTGTGCTTCCCAATAAACGATTGCCCCGTTTTATTACTGTGGGCAGCAGCATTATTGCTGTTATGTTATGGGAAATTGCACGCTGGATTTTTGGCTGGTATGTGACGACGATTTCTTCTTTCGGCACTATCTATGGAGCATTTGCCCTCATTACCATCATCGCCGTTTGGATTTATTATACCGGATTTATTGTATTGTTTACCGCCGAAACTATGCAGGCATTCTATAAGTCACGATATAAGGTACAGCAGGAATAAAATACAGCCGATTGTATTATTACACAAAAACAAGCTAATGAATGAACAAGTCTGAAATGTGGCTTCCCGATTACTTTTCGCTTCGTATGTAATATAAGAACCTAATATAGGTAAATCCCTTTTCATTCTATAATCTCAAACTCTACACACAAAAAAATACCTGATTTTCATCAGGTATTTTTTTGAGTATTGGCGATTA
This sequence comes from Chloroflexota bacterium, assembly GCA_041917875.1. Classification (GTDB taxonomy): domain Bacteria; phylum Bacteroidota; class Ignavibacteria; order Kapaibacteriales; family UBA961; genus UBA2353. The sequence continues at coordinate 12,803 of JAYRWZ010000212.1, forward strand.
TTGAATTACAAATGGAATTGATTTTGTGGTATGGGATGTCGTCAGGCGACAAAGATAATATCCTTTGGCAAACTCGGTAATTGGTAATTCTATTCTGTCTGTATGTTCGATTTTTTTTTGCATCAGGCGATGTCCGTGAATATCGAATATCTCACAAACAAGGGATGGAATAGTATTTTGTAATTGTATGGTAAGTAATTCACTTGCCGGATTGGGGTATGTGAGCAAGGTAAAACTCAAAGGTAGAGTATTATCTTGGACAGTGGTAACTTTTCGCGAATAGGGCTGACCGAGTGTATCTACTTTTATGGTAAAAGCATAAGCACCTGTACTACATTCAAATGGACAAGTTTGTGCATTTGCTATATTAAATGTACCCGATAATATAATATGGTTGTCAGTATCTTCCATACAAGAAAATGGTACATGGGC
>JAYRWZ010000213.1:0-4031 GCA_041917875.1 Chloroflexota bacterium
GAAAAAAGTATCTATCTTCAAAGTATGAAGCAAGATAATGAAGTAACTATCATCACCGATTTGCAGATGTATGCGCATCATAGAATGGCTGTGCGGGAAGAGATAGAAAGTTTGAAAAGCGAAATCAAAAAGTTACAAGAACTGGAAAATATTCGGCGTAATGATTTGAATAAAAAATTACAGGAAAAAAAAGTTGTTGAAAAACTCCGCGAAAGAAAAAAAATGGAGTATGATAAAAAAAATATTGCCGAAGAGCAACGCTTTATGGATGAAATAGCTAATGGAATGTCTATCAGAAAATCTATTGAGATGCATCGTTAAAATATGATATTCAAAGTAATCATAGGGACTGCCGTATTTTTTTTAGTATTCTTGGCTACTTTATTCGGCGTTTATACATACGATCCGACTTTCCTAGGTTTCCCGCCACCCAAAATTGACAGTGTTGCTCTCTTGGCTCAATTGAAAAAAGCCAAGACTGTTATTGACTCGGTAAAAATTAAAAAAAGTGAACTCGCCAAGATAAAGAATAAAAATGACTCTCTTGAAAAAAAGCTGGCACAGATTTCGGACTCATTGGTAAAAGTTCGTTCTATTGGTAATGAAGCCAAGAAAACGAATGAGTACTTAAAACTCGAAAATGCTAAGATAGAGCAAGAACTCACAAGGAAAAGAGACTCTCTGATTAGGGCTAATTACACAGTGTTTGCACAAATGTATGACAAGGCAGATCCTGTCGATGTGGCCAAGATAATCAGTGAATTAGACGAGAGAGATGCTGCATTTATTCTCAAAAAAATGAAACCTAAGAATGCCGCTAAAGTTCTTGAAAATATTAGACCTGAGCTTGCTGCATCAATTTTGGTATTAAGTGCAACACAGGAGTAAAATGCTTTGTTAGCAAGGAAATTTCTGCTGTAATCATCAGTGATATTGATGATTAAAGGTGTAAAAAACTAACATAGGGTAAGGATAAACCCTTTCATCAATTCGATGAGTTTTGCAGGATGCAACAATGAAAATAGATATACATATTCTTACACATTCAGCCGGATTACTTTCGGATAACGCTGGCGTTAAAACGCCTGAAGGCGAATATTCGCCACCAGTTGTTGCTTTCTCAAACTTGCTTCAATCAACAATTGATAGCAATACATCACCCAATAACAATCTCAATACTAAAAATTCGACTTCCACAGAAAATTCGACACGTACAATACATGTCGGAGAGCCGGCGCCAAATGACCACATGCTAAACCAACCGGGTATATTGCGCCAAGCCGAAAATGTGCTCGAAACATCCTTGCAAACTCCAAGTATAATAGGATTTAAGAGAATAGAACACCCCGTTAATAATGGTCATAAGAATTTAAAAACTACTCAAAGTCAATATAACATTGAGGATAAGAATGCCATAACAACACACTATTCAGAACATTCTGCGATGGAAAAAAATAGAATACATAGTGGAAATAGAATAGAGAAGTTGCAGGACAGTAATTCTAAAAGCATTGATAATCCGCTCAAAGCATCAGATAATTTAACGAATGAAAATTTGTCAGCAATGGCTATAGCCAAAGAAAAGTTTGTAGAAATAGAATCTATGATACGTGATTTTAAAGATTCAATGAAAGTACAAACGAAAGGTAAAGTCCATATCAATCTTCTATCGTCTCATGTTGATGATGTGCAAGTGCGTGTTGATATTTCAAATACTTCCAAAGATGAAATTCCGCATATAATGAATATGATTGTCCAAAATTTGTGGATACCAATGCGGCAAAAAAATCAACTTTCGAGCATAAGCGATACTAAAGATACATTTACCGTTCAATATGATAACGCAAAGACAGAAACAAATTTTGAACATATTTTACATTCAGAATATAAGAATGTTTACGACGACGCTAACCAGATAAAAAATCACAAACATCAACCGGTCACCCCTCTAAATCTGAAAAAAAATGTATATTCTGAAAGTTCAGAACACATATCCCCTCAGATCACAACCGATTTTGATGCTGACAATACAATAAATCAGCCCAATCACTCGAAAACGGATTCTACGTTTCATGAACACAATGTTCTTTCTGAAAATCGAAAATCTGTAACTGCACCAAAACAAGAAGTATTAAGATATGATAGATTTAATGATACGGCGGATAATGGACAAATATCAATTAAAAGTATATATCATACGCAAAATGATGATGCTATAACTAACTTAGAATCAAACTTCAATAAAAGGCTGGGCAAAGTTGAAAAAGACAACTCGCCGAAAGAGTTAATGCTGCCCGAACAGGAAAAAAAATCCCATTCAGAAACTTTAAAATATACCACTTCTTCACCTCTAAATATAACACCATCTCATGGTGTGATAAATTCTGATTCACATAATCAAGCTCTTCAAATATATATTCAGAAACTGTTTCCTGAAGTGAGTGCCAAGGCTGTGAATAACACACATAGCGAAAAGATACAGATTCTTGAAAATATGGAGTCATCACTCGTTGCAAATACGCCGATTGTTCAGGATAATCAAAGAATTGCATTGGAAACATTGACTGCGCCCTTTACAGTCAATAGTGATCTAAGGGATGGAAAAAATCGTGTTACAAAAGAAAATATTTCAAATGCTAATGTAGAAAGCAACCTTTCGCTTGATTTGAAGGAGCGGATAAATCAAGAAATATTTCAAGGTGAGGAATTATACCAAGAAGCGGAGAATGATCCGGAAACTTATGCGTATAAAGATAAGGTACAAACTAATTCGACAAAAAATCTAAGTGCCGCAAACAGTATTATTCTAAATGACAAACCACATGATTCAAGAAGTAATAGTCTTGATATACGGCATAAATTGAGTGAATCTGGTATTGATCAATCTGAAACTGAAACAAAGAATCTACAGAGTGAGGTCTTACATCCGAATTCACCCAAAATGGTAAGAAATTCAAAGGAGAATATAGATAGAGTTGCGTTCAATCAAACAGAGTATGAAAGAAAAGAAGAAGGCAATGTCCCTGATTGGAAAAAATCAGCATCAAGCGGTAGCAAAGAGAATGCTTTTTATAGTAAAGACTCTATTTCTCTGAATTACAGAAGCGACAATGTTATAGATAACGCATTTCAACAAGATATTGTTAATGGAGATATTAAAAATAACGGATTGTCTGTAGTAAAAAATTACCGTGAAGAGTTAATTCCCAATATGTTTAATGATAAATCTGTAGATGAAGCAGAGAGGCAAGAGCTTGCACATTCATTCAAGCAGAGTGTGACCATTACTCCAATAAGTGAAAATAAAGACGACGCAACTCACTCTGATTCGAAGGTATCGGTGCAGATGAAGAATAATATCAGTGATAAAACTTTGGTCATACATACTAAAGAAGTTGTCCAAGATAAAGTTATTACTATCAATTCAGCTGAAGCACAAAATTTAAATTCCGACACAGATACGGACCATAGTAAATATATTTCGAAAGATATTTCGGCTTTGGAAGATGATACTGTTATCCTCCAAAGATCACGCACAAATTCTATAGTAAATGATGAGTCGTTAAATAAAAATGAAGTTTCTTCGGTAAAATCGGATAATTATTCAGTAAAAGTTAAGCAAACTGCTTCCGAAAATATAAGTATTGGTTTGACGAATAAAGTACAAAACAGAGTTGCCGAAGTAGTAGCATTAGAATCGGAAAACATAACAATAATTCGAGAAGAGCAAAAAAGAACTGCTGAGAAAAATGTAACGGATCGGAGAAAAAATTCTTTTATTCCGAAAGAATTAATTGAAAATCCCAAACAAAATTCTGAATTTGTAGAAGCAAGTGATAATGCACTGAATACAGTGAAAAATCAAAGAATAAATTATGAGCAGAGTTCCGAAAATCATATATCTGATACATCACAGAATGAACAAAAATCTCAATCACTGAAAGTAGGTTTGGCAACAGAAACGAAAGGTGTTTCTCATATTCATAGTGATGAACAAAAAACTTTCGTAAAAAATGTAACGGATCGGAGAA
>JAYRWZ010000214.1:0-5565 GCA_041917875.1 Chloroflexota bacterium
TGCAGGAAGTGCATTTAATTGAGTGTTTGTAGGGTTACGAATACCGCCTAATGGAGTGTTTACATTACCATTGGCGACAAACTGGAAACCATAGTTGTCGGGTGTCGGGTCAATAGAAGCTGTGCTGCCATCACCTATTTTTGGACGTGCACCACCATACGTTGTGCCCGGCATATTATCTTCTCGATAAAAGTTATAGGCATCTTGTGAACCCGGTGGGATAATGCGATTGCCCAAAGCATCATAGACATAACGTGCATTGCTTAAGGCTACCAATCCATTCGTGGATACATAAAAACTGTCATACTTCACACCATTGAAGATGAAAGGAAAACCGATTTTAATAGGTCCGGCAATAGCATTGTCCGTGGAATCCGACAATGCATCTTTATTAATAAACCACGGCTTACCGTCGGCAAGCAACTCTTCCGAGCGTGCTTGACGCGGACCTGAAATGATACGACGCCATTTCACGCGTTCCGTCGGCTTTTGGAGGTCTGTTTCCAAATTGGTGTAGGCTTTGTCGAGATTCGGACGCCAGTAATCGCCCGCATCATCATCACTATCTACGATATAATAACCCGTAGATGCTGCCGGTGAAGTTTTGTCAGGACGATTATTATTGGCAGCATTGATTGTCGGGAACGCTGTCCACGGACGTGGAAATGATCCACCATTGAGATTACTCTTACGAAGTATCTCGTCGCTGCCGTCTTTGCCGTCTTGAGCAAATGCTGTCACCGTTAATCCGCAGAACACTGCGAAAAGTAGTAACTTGGCTTTCATGATAAATTCCTCATGATTAGTTGTGTGTAAACTGTTTATTTATAAGATAATTATGTAAATTTTTAACCTTTGTTCTTTGTCTTGCTTGTGTCGTTTTGAGCACATGGTTCTTAATGCTTTTTGCTCAAGAAAAACACTTTTGCATAAAACACCGATAGCGAAGTTCTCAAATTTTTCTCACATAAGCAAAAAAATTGTGTTTTTTATGTAAGAATTTTCTTTGCTTGCTCGTGAATGACCTGTGGATAGACAGCCCTTTCAACGTGTTTTATACGCTCTTCCAATGTCTCAGGAGTATCATTGTACATGACCGGTACGCACTCTTGATGAATGATTTCTCCTTCATCATACTCTTCCGATACCCTATGTACCGTCAAACCGGAAATTTGTTCCATTTTTTCAATAACTTTTTTGTGAACATGGATTCCATACATACCTTTACCTCCATATTTGGGCAAAAGAGCGGGATGTGTGTTTAATATTAACCAATGTTCATCAGCGACAATCTCACGCGGTATAAGCTTCATATAACCCGCTAAAACAATAAGCCGCGTATTATGATTCTCAAGTACCTTCTGTAAAGCAGACACATACCCTTCGTGGTTCGGATGCGTTACCCCGCTGATATGATAAAACGGAATTCCAAATTGTGATGCTACCTCCGAAATCCTTGCGCCTGAATTATTAGACACAATAGCTTCAATATGAAAACCGGTGTCTGTATTCTGTGAAAACCTAATGATTGATTCAGCAAGAGTACCGGCTCCGCTGGCAAAAATCACCGTTGCTACTTTTGTTCCTCTATTTTGTATCATGAAAACGTAAGAATTGAACCGCAAAATTATGAAGTTGAGAATTGATGAAAGAATATTCACTGTGTGAAGAGCAAACAACTTGCGGTATTTTACACGAACAATACTCTCTCATTTTCATGTATGACACAATCTTATCATAGCAATTTCAGATAGTGGGCAGCGTCTCATCTGAAGACATTCTTTTGCTATAATCCTACATTCGTCTATGATAACTCAACCGTTTCAGTCTTTGAAGGGTTTTTCTACTCTCTTCAGCGATTTGCTGCAATCCGCACCTTATATCAGTTCACGCTTTCCTGCTCTTGACCATACTTTTGAAAACCGTATGCAAGCCCAAGCCCTTCGATGTGACCGTAAAAAATTAGTCCAATTGCTTCATTCTTCTCTTGATCATCTGACTTTAACGGAAAAACAGCAGTATAATCTTCATGTAGCCGCTTTGGCGAACACTACAGCCGTCGTTACGGGACAACAGGTGGGCTTTTTGGGCGGACCGCTTTACACACTCTATAAAGCGTACTCCGCAATTGCTCAAGCAGAACAGATTCAAGAGCAATATCAAGCGTTTAATGTTATTCCTTTGTTTTGGATCGAAGACAATGACCACGACCGAATCGAAGCTGCTGATGCACACATTGTAGATAAACATGGCGCACCACAGCTTATTACCTGCCCTTCCGATAACACATTACCCGCACAAACGCCGGTGTCCGAACTCTTTATAACCGATGGAATATTTAATCTCATCACAACATTAGAGCAACAATTACCTGAAAACGAATTTACTCGTGATCTCATTCCTCTCCTTCAGAGCATCTATACCGTCGGCACAGAGTGGTCGGTGGCTTTTATGCGCTTAATGCAACATTGGTGCGGCGAAAAAGGGCTTTTGTTTATACGAGCGTCCGATGCTCGCAAGTCAGGTGCCTTTGCTTCGATAGTACAACAAGAAATTGCCCACCCATTGCGGTCACTTGAAATCGTTGAAAAAATCAATGAAGAATTGCGTCAAAATGGCTACAGACCGCAAGTCGAACCTTCTTCGGTACATTTGTTTTATCACGATGGCGCGCTTCGCAAGAAAATCAGCTATCAATCTTCGCTCTTCCATGCCGGTGAAAAGACCTGGACACACGATGAAATAATTCAAGAAGCTAAAGAATCTCCCGAACATTTTTCCCCGAATGTCCTTTTACGTCCTTTATGTCAAGATGAAATTCTGCCAACATGTATGTATATTGCCGGTCCGGGTGAATGTGCATATCTCGCTCAAATCAAAGAATGTTATTCATTATTCGATATTGAAATGCCTGTGATTCATGCTCGACATTCAGCAACATTGTTGCTCCCACAACATCAGCGTCTGTTGGATAAAGTTGAAAAATCGCCCCTGTTTTTTATGAAAAAGTACAGCGAATTAGAACAAGAGATAATACACGAAATGAATGATAGTGATTTAGATCATCTTTATCAAGAAACGCAACATGCCCTGCACGATATTCTTGCCCCAATTGCTCATTATGCCGGAAATACCGACCCATCGCTTAACGCAGCAGCAGCAGCAGCACAGAAGACTATCTACGACACCTTAGATACCCTCAGAAAAAAAATTATCGCGTCCAAAAAAAGACAAGAACAAACATCCTTCGATCGAGCAAGAACGCTCAGTAACTTTCTCTACCCGAACGGCTCGGCTCAAGAAAGAACCTACAGCCCCATTGCTTTACTGACAAAGGTGTCTTGGCAAACACTCCAAGAAACACTTATATCTTTGACGGCTTTGCCCAATCAATCACATTACATAATTACTTTCACTCACTAAAATCACGTATCTTTGCAGTTGATTAATTTTACACTCTTATCAAACGGAGACTTAGAAATGGCAAAACCATACATATTAGTTGTTGATGACAATAGAATAACAACGAAATTGTTGCGCCGTTACCTTGAAGCAAACGGCTATGAAGCCGCTGAAGCATACGACGGCGTTGAATGTTTGGAAAAAGTTGCTGAGCGTGCGCCTGACGCTATTGTTTTAGATGTCATGATGCCTCGCTTGGACGGCTATGAAACCGTCAAAAAATTGCGTGAAAATCCCGATACAGCCAAGTTGCCGGTAGTCATTGTTACCGCACTCAATGATGTTGCCAATCAACTTAAAGCCATTGAGTCCGGCTCGGATGACTTCCTCAGCAAACCCATTGAAGAAAAACTTCTTATCGCAAAAGTTAAATTATTGTCCACAGTAAATGTGGAACGAAAAAAAGCCGAAGCACTGCAGCAATTACTCCAGCAAGCAGCCGGTGATAACTATCAGTCGCTTATTGCCTCAGCAGGAATAGAGTAAGACTTTATCTTTATGCACAGACCATGCGGGAAAAGCGTCGCAGTGATCGGAGCCGGTATCGGCGGGATGACTACGGCGCTTTTGCTTTCTCTCAATGGCTACAAAGTAACAATCTTTGAAAAAATGCCGCAGTCGGGCGGTAAAATGAGACAGTTTCGCTTTGCTGAATGTACCTTCGATGCCGGACCATCCCTCATTACAATGCCTTTTATACTTCAGGATCTGTTTACGTCTCTTCATCGTTCTTTAGAGACATATATAGACTTGATTCCCATAGAACCACTGTGTCGGTACCATTGGTCTGATAACTCTGTCTTTGATGCCTATGCATCCGGAGAGCAACAAAAAAGTGCACTGAAAACATTTTCGCCGGAATCTATTGATACTATTACACGCTATCTTCATCATGCAGGTGAAGTGTATCATGCAACAAAAGATATTTTTCTGTTTAATAAATTTGAGGGAATAAAAGAGTTTTTCAAGAAAAAAAACCTCCCTTTCTTGCCTCTTTTTCCTAAATTACGAACATTAACCTCCCTGCATGCTTTTAACTCACACTATTTCCGCGATAAACGTTTAGTGCAATTATTCGACCGTTTTGCCACATACAATGGTTCTAATCCGTACAAAGCTCCAGCAACACTTATGGTTATACCCTTCATTGAATTTTATTATGGCGGGTGGTATCCTCGGGGCGGTATATATTCTATTGCACAAGCATTAACAACATTATGTCAAGAATATAATATTCCCATACAATACAACACCGCTGTCAGAGCAATTAACACTTCCAACAAATCCATAGATTCTATAACGTTAGACTCAGGCGAAACTCTACGCTACGATTACGTTGTTTCCAATGCCGATGCATATTGGACACAAAAACATTTATTAAAAGAAAAACCATCCATACCTGAGCTGTCTTCGTCGGGATTTGTTATAATGGCAGCCGTCAAAAAAAAGAATCATTCTCTCGGGCATCACAATATATTTTTTTCAGAAAATTATGAAAAAGAGTTTCATGATATTTTTGTCAAAAAAATACCCGCTGAAGATATGACTATCTATATTTCGATTTCATCGCTCACAGATTCTTCACAAGCACCTCCGGACAGAGAAAATTGGTTTATTCTTGTGAACACCCCGGCAGATGGTGGAAATAATACATGGGAATACATAGCTGAAAGTTATTGGAAAAAAATTCAACAAAAACTTTTCAAATACGGTATTGAGCTCCATGACAATGACATTATTGAGAAAAACATTATCACTCCGGATACTTTTGCACATGATCTGAATGCAACCGGCGGCTCATTATACGGCGGTTCGTCCAATTCACCTTTTTCAGCGTTTTTACGCCCCAAAAACAAATCAAAGAAGTATAAGAATTTATTCTACGCAGGTGGTACTGTCCATCCGGGCGGCGGCATTCCTTTGGTAATACTCTCCGGCACAATTTGTGCACAAGAACTCATCGCGACGGACACTGCCCCACAATAATACCTTGAAGTTTCTCCTATGACAGGTTAAGCGATGTGTATGGTTCAATCTCCCCAATACACGGTGATTTGGTCATGTCAAATCTTTATCGTAATATTGCAATATACAAATAGAGAA
>JAYRWZ010000215.1:0-12106 GCA_041917875.1 Chloroflexota bacterium
GGCATATATAAACGCACGCCGGCTAAAGCACGCAGAGGTCCCGACAAAAGTTTTGCAAAAATGGTGGGACGTATTTCAGCATTAAGTTCAAGATACGAAAGTGACGTCGAGAGTGTATTTGCCAAGCTGAGGGAAGTGGTCTGAAGAGTTTGAGCATCCCTGGCAGGGTAGGTCACTGTATTTTCTAATTTGGCTGAGCGATTACTCAAACCCAAACCGAGCACGAAATGTGCCATTGTACCCAGCGGCAGTTCATAACCAAACGAACCTATGAGACCATTACCGCTCCCGTTCATAAAAGTTGCGCAATCAACAGTACCCTCAAAAGATGAGAAGTTACCGCTATGAGAATTGAGTGATGCACCGCCACGAGCAGAAAGAGCAAAACCTTCGGGCACACTTTCGTCATTCGAGGTCTGTTGTGCCATCACTCTACAAGTCATAAGAACGAACAAGAGGAAAAGGTAAAGTATTCTCATACGCTTAGTTTAATTGAAAATAATGCACAAAATTACGGTTTATTGCTGTGAAATCGTGTTCATATTGTGATTTTTTATTGGCTTCCATTGATGCATTTTTTTTATTGAAAACCGATTTCTTTGACAGAAAGCATTGCCAAAGGTTCAAAAAACGTTATTTTTGCAATCTTTTGAAGAAAAATGAGTTCAGTTCTCTGTATATTCATACAAGGTTTCAAAGACGGAGAGTACAATGTTGATGAGTCATGTTACGCTCATGACATTGCCGAAATTGCAGAAGAATTCGTTGGCAAAGTCAGGGTGCATGGCACACTTCGCAAGCTCATGCAACGGTTTATCCTTGAGGCGAAAATAGAAGCAACAGCGCAACTTGTGTGTGATGTTTCGTTAGAAGAGTTCGAGGAAAACGTTACGGTTCCTTTACGAGCAACCTATCATTTAGCTGCATCAGATGCCGTCGCCGATGAGCACAACAATGTTTTTGTTATTTCCGATGAGAGCAAAGAAATTGAACTTGATCATGTAGTTAGAGAAGAACTTATACTCGGTTTGCCATTAAAGCGTATTGCACCGTATTGGCGGGAACACGAATGGCAACCACCAACAAATATTACGATTACAGATGAAAACGCACCCTCTGCCGATGAACGGTGGGCGGTACTGAAAAATATGCTTAACAATTCACAAAACTGATTTTATCAGAGGTACATCATGCCAAATCCAAAACGTAAACTCTCGAAAGCACGTCGTGACAAACGCCGTACACATTACAAAGCATTCGCACCATCTACAATGGCTTGTCCCAATTGTAATGCTACCAAATTATCTCATGCAGCATGTCCTGAATGCGGCTATTACAATGGTCGTCAGATAGTAGCTGTAGCTTAATATTGTGACCGGGCATTGACCGTGTTTCTCACATTCCCCTTACTTAACTGTCTTCGCGTATGAGTCGGCGCTTGATTATCGGCATAGACGCAATGGGTGGTGATTTTGCACCCGACAATGAACTTCTTGGGGCGCAAATGGCGTATGAAGAACTTCATAATCGCGGCTGTGAGATCATGTTTTTTGGTCAAGAAACGACCATTCGTTCTGCTGCTCAGCGATTAGGTATCAGCTTAAATCATTTCTTGATTACTCATGCCGATGAGTTGGTCACTATGCACGATGAACCATCGAGCATAGTGAAGAAAAAACGAAACTCATCAATGTATCAAGGCATTGACTTTGTGAGGGACAAACGCACCGATGCTTTTGTTTCCGCCGGCAATACGGGTGCTGTCATGGCTACGGGTACAGTTGTGTTGGGAAGAGTAAAAGGGGTAGCGCGTCCTACAATAGGTACATTTTTTCCAACTATTTCAGGCACACCGACTCTACTGACGGATGCCGGTGCCAATGTTGATTGTAAACCGCGGCATCTGATGGAATTTGCCGTAATGGGAAGCATCTATTATAGTGAAATTATTGGGATTAATAACCCTAAAGTTGGCTTGTTGAATGTTGGAGAAGAACCAACCAAAGGCAATGAAGTTGTCTTGGAAACCCACTCTCTGCTCCAACAATCCGGTCTTAATTTTGTTGGAAATGTGGAAGGCAGAGATATTATGACTGGAGATGTACATATTGTTGTTTGCGATGGATTTACAGGCAATATTGTATTGAAATTTGCTGAAAGCATCATCTCTGTTTTGCGTGGGAAAATCTCCGGTTTTGCCGAGCAAAACCTATGGAATAAAGTTCGTGTAGCCGCCGCATTGCCAACCTTGAAATCCGTACTAAAAGATATGGACTATCAACAATACGGAGGTGTGCCCCTTTTGGGTGTCAATGGTGTCGTCATTATCGGGCACGGAAAATCAACACCAATTGCCATCAAAAATATGTTAGTTCGTGCAGCAGAAACAGCCGAGCACAATATCTCCGGAAAAATTGAATCCTTCTTACAATATCGCTCTGAACTTTAACAAAAACATTGTGTTATGAAAGCAATTATTTCAGCGATCAGCCATTTTGTTCCCCCCAATATCATTCCTAATTCTTGGTTCGAAGATAAATTGGACACTTCTGATGAATGGATTCGCACACGCACCGGTATATCGGAGCGGCGCTTTTTGGAACATGGAGCAACATCAGATTTATTGGTACCTTGTATAGAAGATATTCTTAAACAAAAAAATCTTGCCCCCGAAGATATAGATGCTATTATCGTAGCAACTATTACGCCTGATAATGTATTCCCTGCATGTGCAGCATCTGTACAAAAAAAAGCAGGACTCACAAAAGCATGGGGATTTGATCTTTCAGCAGCATGTTCCGGTTTTCTTTACGGATTACAAGTTGGAGCATCTCTTGTAGAATCAAGTGCTTATAAACGTGTATTGGTGTGTGGTGCCGACATGATGAGTTCCATCCTCAACCCCGAAGATCGTTCCACGTATGTGCTTTTTGGTGATGGCGGCGGTGCGGTATTACTCGAACAGGGCGAAGATAATAATTATGGCATTCTGGATTCCCGTTTATATATGGATGGACGAGGCGGCACCAATCTCTATATGATTGCCGGCGGCAGTGCAAAACCAACAACGGTCGAAACGGCTGCTAATAAAGAGCATTATGTGGTTCAAGACGGACAAAGTGTTTTCAAAGCGGCAGTCATAGGCATGGCTGAAGTCGCGGCTGAAATAATGACACGTAATAATCTTACCGCTGACGATATTGCGTGGCTCGTACCTCATCAAGCCAATCTTCGCATCATTGAAGCCACACGTAACCGCATGGGATTAGAAGCTGATAAAGTTATGATCAACATAGGGCGTTACGGCAATACTACTGCCGGAACAATACCGATTGCACTTTCTGAGTTATATCGCGACAAAAAGATTAAAAAAGGCGATAAGATAGTCTTAGCGAGTTTTGGTGCAGGCTATACATGGGGTGCAATATATTTACGATGGGCAATTGACTAATTTCGGATAACAGCATGAAAAAGATCGCAGGAATATTTTCAGGTCAAGGATCTCAGTATGTAGGTATGGCAAAAGGTCTTACGGAGCAATTTCCTGCTGCGGAAGCATTGTTTTCCCAAGCCGACAGCATTTTGGGTTATTCTTTGAGCACCATCTGTTTTGATGGTCCCATGGACATACTGAAACAAACGCGCTACACACAACCCGCACTTTTTGTCCATGAGATGGCCCTGATGGCAGCGGCTGAAAATCGGCTGACTTTCGATGCCACAGCCGGTCATTCACTTGGAGAATATTCTGCTATATGTGCAGCAGGTGGTCTCACATTTGAACATGCACTGCGTTTAGTAGCACTGCGCGGCGAACTTATGTATGCAGCGGGCGAGAATTTGCCCGGAACAATGGCGGCAATTGTTGGATTAGATGACGATACAGTGCGTCGATTATGCGTTGAATTATCAGATGATACAGCCGTAATAGTACCTGCAAATTTTAATTCTCCTGGTCAAATCGTCATCTCAGGAAGTGCCGATATGGTGCGTCAATCATTGGATGCTTTCAAGGGCGCAGGTGCAAAAATGGCTAAAGAGTTGCCGGTAAGCGGTGCATTTCATTCACCATTGATGAAACCGGCACAAGATCAACTTGCACAAGCGATCATGGCAACACCTTTTTACGATACGACTATTGATGTATATACCAATGTAACGGCATTGCCCACACGCTCGGCTGACGAATTGCGTCGGTTGCTCATAGAACAAGTGTGCGCACCGGTGCTTTGGACACAATCCGTGGTCAATATGGCTGCCGATGGGATCACTACTTTCATTGAAATCGGACCCGGCAAAGTATTGCAAGGTTTAGTAAAGAGAACTGTTGAAGCAGAAATTCTGGGCTATGACACTGAAAAAGACATTCAACAATTATTAGCATAATACGTGGAATTATGGAAAAAAGACTTACGGGAAAAATTGCGGTTATTACCGGCGGCTCACGAGGTATCGGGGAAGCAATTGTGCGAAAACTTGCAGCAGAAGGTGCTCGGGTATTTGCAACTTTTAACTCCAATGCAGAAAAAGCTCTGGCAATAGAACAAGAACTTATCAACAATGGTGCATCGGTAAAATTCGTGAGTGCGGATATTTCACAAGAAGACTCCGTAAAGCAATTAATGGACTTTGTTGTCAATGAGTCGGGACGTATAGACATTCTTGTCAACAATGCCGGAATGACACGTGACAATCTATTGATGCGTATGTCCTTACAAGAGTGGGAAGATGTCATAAACACCAACCTGAAAGGGGTGTTCTTGTGCAGTAAAGCGGTGTGTCGCACCATGATGTCTCAGCGTCGAGGCAAAATCATCAATATCAGTTCTATCGTCGGTATGACCGGAAATGCAGGGCAATCGAATTATGTTGCAGCCAAGGCAGGTGTCATTGGTTTCACAAAGTCTTTAGCAAAGGAACTCTCCTCTCGTAACATTTTAGTAAATTGCATTGCTCCGGGATATGTCGAAACAGATATGACAGACAAATTGAGCGAACAGCAACGTCAATCGTTTCTTGATATTATCCCGCTCAAAAGAGCAGCAAAATCGGATGAAATTGCCGCGGTAGTGGCATTTCTTGCGTCTGATGATGCTAATTATATCACAGGACAAACTATTGCCGTGGACGGCGGCTTAACTATGTATTAACATTTACCTTCATATTCATTTTTTAATTCATTTCAATTTTAGGAGAAAACAATGTCTGCAACAAGAGAAAAAGTAACGCAGATTATCGTAAATAAACTTGGCGTAGATGAGAACCAAGTTACTGACGCAGCATCATTTACCAATGACTTAGGAGCCGATTCGCTTGACACCGTTGAGTTAATCATGGAATTTGAGCGTTCTTTCAACTTAACGATTGAAGATTCCGATGCCGAAAAAATCCAAACAGTCGGTGATGCCATCAGTTACATTGAATCAAAAGTGTGATAGCGCCTTTGCTTTCGCATAATTTTCTATTCTAACTTCAAACGGAGAAATTGTCGGTTGCCGAATCTAAGGCGAATGAATGGCGTTTCTCCGTTTTATTATTGAACTTACTATGGCTCGATATACTTATCCCAAAATTGTAGTAACAGGCGTTGGCGCGGTTACACCCATCGGCAATACGGCAGCAGAGTACTGGAATTCCATGATGGAAGGACGTTCCGGTGCCGGACCCATCACAAAATTCGATCCCACAGACTTTGATACAAAATTTGCACATGAGGTGAAAAATTTTGACCCTCAATTGTATATATCGCGCAAAGAAGTTCAAAGGATGGATCTTTTCACGCAATATGCAATTGCAGCAGCGGTTATGGCTACTGAAGATGCCGGTATTGATTATGAAAAAACAGACAAAAACCGCGTTGGTGTCATTATAGGCTCCGGTATTGGCGGTATGTGGACATATCACCACCAACAGCAGAATCTTTATGACCGCGGTGGCAAACCGGATAGGATATCACCATTTTTTATTCCTATGCTTATCTCTGATATTGCAGCCGGACAAGTTGCCATTCGTTATGGGCTTAAAGGACCGAACTATGCCACGGTATCTGCTTGTGCGACGTCCAGCCACTCCATTGCCGATGCTTTAATGCTTATGCAGCGCGGTGATGCCGATGTGATGGTTGTCGGAGGTAGCGAAGCAGTAATATGCCCAATGGGTATTGGCGGATTTAATTCTATGAAAGCTTTATCCACACGCAATGATTCTCCGCAAACTGCCAGCAGACCATTCGATAAAAATCGGGATGGTTTTGTTATGGGTGAAGGCTCGGGTGTGCTCATTTTTGAAACCTTAGAACATGCTATGAACCGTGGGGCAACAAATATCTATGCTGAAGTAGCGGGATTTGGCTTAACTGATGATGCATATCACGTAACACAGCCGGCTGCCAATGGCGAAGGGTTGGCACGCGCAATGCACTTAGCACTCAAAGATGCGGATGTTTCTTTGCAGGATGTAGGATATATTAATGCTCATGGCACATCCACTCCATTTAATGATAAATGCGAAACAGCTGCCATCAAATCGGTTTTCGGCGAATGGGCGAATGCTCTTGCCGTCAGTTCAACCAAATCCATGACAGGACATTTACTCGGAGCAGCAGGCGCGATTGAATCTATTGCAACGGCTATGGCGGTAAAAAATGGTATGGTGCCGCCAACCATAAATTATGCAGAACCCGACCCCGAATGTGATTTATATTATGTGCCCAATAAACCCGAAGCAAGAACTATTAAAGCAGCTATTAATAATACTGCCGGATTCGGAGGACACAATACATCTATTTGCTTTAAGTCATTCGAGCAATAAATTTATGCAATTCTCCTGTCAATATCGTTCTTTATCGCAGGTCGGAGTATCTTTACTTCCGACCTGTTTTTTTTAGAAGGGAACTCCATGAAAGATATTTTGCATACAATTTATGCAGGATTAAAAAAGAAAATAACCAAAAATCAACAAGAAGTTCATACACTCCATTTTCCTCGCATTGGTGTACTGAATGACGAGCGCGTAAAAGATCTTGAGCGTACACTTAATTGTACTATCAATAATCCGGCATTTTTTGAACAAGCACTCACCCATCGTTCTTATTTACAAATTGCGCCGCAAAACGATATTCACAGCAATGAACGTTTAGAATTTCTCGGTGATGCAATTTTGGGGATGATTGTCGCTGAGTATGTATTTTACCATCATTTTGCTGTTCAGGAAGGCGAATTAACAAAATTGCGCTCATGGATTGTGCAAAGAAATTCACTGGCTCATGTCGCTAAATCCATTGGTTTAGACACGTATATCCAACTGTCTCCGAGCGCGGGCAAGTCCTTAAAAAATGGCAATGACACCATGCTTGCCGATTTACTTGAAGCAATTATTGCTGCTATATATATAGACAGCGGTATGGAACAAACAAAAAAATTTATCGGCGATATCTTAATTCCGGCAATTTTACACTCGCCCGAAATGCAAGTAAAAAATTATAAAAGTATTTTACTTGAAATTGTACAAGCTGACGGTTTTTTTGCCCCACGCTATATCGTACAACATGAATCGGGTCCCGACCATGATAAACACTTTACCGTCGCTGTATTTGTTGATGATAAAGAATATGGTGTTGGTTCCGGAAAAAATAAAAAACAAGCTGAACAACAAGCTGCCCAAAATGCTCTTAACAATTATTATCCTCATACCTTAGAAAATGATGTCTGATATACGCTTTGCTTTATTGGGTGGTGCCGAAGAAATCGGCGCTAATTGCACATATATCAATATTGGCGGCAATGGTATTTTTATTGATGCCGGTTTACATCCCCAAAAACGTGACAAATATTGTTTCCCTGATATTTCTTTTCTAAGACAAAAAAACAATACCGACTTACACACGGACACATTGCTTATCAGCCATGCACATACTGACCATATAGGCGCAATACCCTATATGCTCCACGAGCTGCCGCATCTTCGATTATGTTCCACGCGCCCCACCCGCGATATTATGCAGATAATGTTGCAAAACACTTCTCGATTATTGCGACTTAATCCGCCCGAACACGAATATTGGGGTGAAAATCCTCTCAATGGATATTCATCGGAAATTCTCGAAAAAATTGATGTACTTATTGAAGCTTTCCCCTACAAAGAAACATTTTCTTTACAAAGTGCCACTGCATCCCATGCCGTACATACAACATTTCATGATGCAGGGCATATTATTGGATCAGCAGGCATTTCTTTAGAATGTAACGGATATTCTATTTTTCATACTGCCGATGTACAATTTGATGCTCAGTCTTTATTGCCGGGTGCTTCTTTTCCGCGTCATCATTATGATCTTGTCTTTACTGAAGCCACGAATTGTGCTAGTGACCCGCCGGAAAGAAAACACGAAATTCAACGCTTAGCACGCTATATCAATGAAACTACCGAAGCGAATGGTTCTGTATTAATTCCCGCATTTGCTCTGGGAAAATCGCAAGAAATTCTTACGATATTATGGCAATTAATGCGCAAAGGAACAATTCCGCATTTACCTATTTATTCCGGTGGAATGACTAAAAATATTAATACTGTTTATGATCGTTATTGTTATTCTGTGCCGCGAGTTGAACGTGGTTTTGAAGTAAGCGATATACCGCAAATACCATTAATTCGTGAAGAATTATTACAAGGGAAATATTATACCACACCTTCACTTGTTGTCGCAACAAGCGGCATGATGAATAAAGGTACTAATTCCTTTGAATTAGCAAGAGAATGGTTAAGAAAATCGAATTTCAGCATAGCAATTGTCGGTTGGCAAGACCCGCAATCACCGGGCGCATTATTAGCGGCATCGGAACGACATCAGGAAATTATGTGGGGAAGTACCAAAATTCGCCGTCAATGCAGAGTAGAAAAGTTTTCTTTTACTGCTCATGCACGTCGTGAAAAAATAATTGCCTGGCTTTCCGAAGTACGACCTAAAGCCTTAGTCATTATGCACGGTGACAGCGCAAGTTGTGAACGACTCGCCTATGAAGTATCTTCTCTCTTGCCCGCGACACGCATTATTTTACCTCGTTATGGGAAATTGTACCAAGCGTAACAGAGAAACTCTACAATGCCACAAAGTGACAACCCTCACACAACTCCATGATTTTTAACGTGATACAAAAAAAACTGCCATCATGAACAAAAATTAACGGTCTTGTAATGTCCCTTTTTACCCTCTTTTTACGATTTACATAGTAGAGACCGTGGATATATTTGTGCGGCACTTGTTTGGAAGTATTAACAAATTTACCATTTGATTGTTCAATGTCCGAAGAAGTACTGTAATTGTAATCACTTTAATACACAAAATCATGAAAAACATTATTATTGCTTTACTTTTGATCAGTGGGGCAACCATTACTCTCAATGCTCAGACATCGGGAACTAATTTTAAAGATTTACTGTATAGCGTACGCCCTGACGATCAACGATTTCTGCGATATATCTATATATCGAATAATATGGGCACTTCGTATGTTGATTATCGTTGTGGTGAATTTATGCTGCAAAAATCGAATAATACTCGTCAAAGAATACATTTGGCTAATGCTCTCAAAATTCGTCAAACAGTACGCTGCGATTCTACTCATGGGATAAGTACTAATGTCTATCCATACACACGGACTACGGCATTTATAGTCCCTCCAGATGGCGGTTCACTGCATTATTATCGTACTTTAGGACTCATGATAGGATGTAATGAGACAGATGATATTACGCCGACATGGAATCATGAGGACACTTTGTACTATGCCGAAAAACAACGGTGGTGGGCATTAGCAGCAGGCACTGTGCCGGATCGTATGGAATTTGTCATCGAAATATATAATGCCAATACCAATACTAAATGCGGTAGTTTTGACAGCATAGGAATTATGCCAAATAATACAAGTAAATATGCTATACCGTATGGAAATGGCAACAGTGACCCTTTTATGCATTCCTATACTCTACCATCCAATCTTTATGGTGATACAATTTATTTGCAAATATCGCCGCGTCGTTGGGGACCGACACCATTCGGTATGCCAGTGACTATGGAACAACGCGTTTGTAATTTTAGCGGCTTACCACATGACAAACAACATTTGAATATGGCACCTTCTTTTAAGGATTCTATGTATTATGAAAATCATCGCCGTATTTATCACTATTGTGATAGTATGATTGCCGCTACATGCTCATTTCCACTTGGCATTCCGGGCAGTGCATTGTTTCATCCGGCACAATATCCACTTTGGCATCTCAATGATGAATATTACAATAAATACTATATCAATGATACCCTTCCAAGTGGTGGCTTTACACGCAGACTAAAAGATTTTTGTTCACAGAAAACTGCACCATCAATGAAGCCCGATTGGATGTTGTTTAAAAAAGTACAAAAAGACATCACTGTAGAAAATACTTATCCTCAACCCTCTAAAGTAAACACCATTTATACAATATCGCTTGATTGTAAATATGCTATGTCAAATGTGAGAGCGAATATATATTCCATAGGCGGAAAATATATTACTACATTGTGGCAAGGCAAATTAGACATTGGTAAAAACATAATTTCAATGAATAATGAATCTTTGCAACCCGGAACATATATGATGGTATTTGAGAATGCTCTTGACGAAGTCTTTGGGGTAAATAGGTTTATTGTTACCGAATGAGTTTGTTAGAAATAACAATCTAAAGGGATTGAGTTTTTCACAGCTCAGTCCCTTTTTTATGCTTACTCGCAATTATACCATCACTTTGAGCAATCAATCGAAAAGAGGGACTATGTGAACTTTAAGAGTTATTTCGTATATTGCATCAGTTGGAACGGATGTGTATTGCTTCCTGTGATATGTGTCCGCATAATCATCAATGTCTTTGCTCAATGATAAACCCTTATTCGTTACGCAAAAAAATAGCACAATGTCTGCACCACCGCTATCCTCATTTAGATAATGAGGACATCAATGATATCATTGGTGAACTATTTCTCGAATGGCATTTTTCCATCTCACGTTCAGACGATAAAAGTCACTATGGCGAAGCATGGATGATGACCGTTGCACAAAGACGTGCCATTGACCTGATGCGACGTAAATACTCGCTACCCGAAACAGAACACTATGATACTCTAGAAAATGACAATCAAGAGGGGCAATCTTTTCAACACCATTCTTTGGTAGAATATTTGGAGGAATGCATAGCTTTACTCCCTTTCTCAATGCGCTTACTGATAGTCAAACATTATAGAGAAGGGTATAGCTTTGAAGAAATAGCATTACAACAAGGAAAGACGAAAGAGAGTATAAAGAAGCAAACACAAAGAGCATTAGTACGCTTACGGAGAATTATGTCCCCCAACGAAGTGGAGTAAACTATTGAATTGTAACATGATAGAAAGAGAATAAATATTATGAACAAAAATTAACGATTTTGTAATGTCCCTTTTTGACCACTTTTTACGATTTACATAGTAGAGACCGTGTGATATGTTTGTGCAATGCTTTGTGCTACCTCTCGGCATAAAGCAATACACGAAACCGTTATGCTATTAACATACAATATTTGGTGATTTATGTGCACAAAAATACCTGAGCTTATGGAGATCATTCAAAAGAATGTTCATAATCAGCAGTTTGATGTCAATGCTTTGATTCGTATAACAAATATATCAGATTCATATCTTAGAGAACTTACATATAAAAAATATGGAATGTCACCAGCAAAGGTTATAGAAACTGTACGCCTCAAAAGTGTTCTACATCAATGCGTTACAACTAATAATGTAGAATTGCTTGCACTTTCATGCGGATTTGGGTGTGGGAAAACGCTCAAAAGAGCATTCGAGAGACGCATCCGAATTTCTCTTTGCAAGGCGAAAAAGCTATTACAATCTTCTACTTACCCTGAACTCTATTTGAACGAATGGATAAATTCACTTGGGATTACGACAGATAATGAAGAGCGTTTAGGACATATAAAAGTTCTGTTAATGTCCTCTGATAACGACACCAGATTTTGACCTCTGATTTTGGGTCTTGTGGAAATGCATAAGATCATGTAATTTTGCTGTGTAACTAAC
>JAYRWZ010000216.1:0-9460 GCA_041917875.1 Chloroflexota bacterium
TGTTGGTGTTGCTTTAAGTAGCGTATTGCTTTTTCTACTGATGTTTCATTATTCATAGTATATGCAGCATACAGTTTAATCAAACAATTTTTGGGATTCACCCACAATAATAATACAATTAGCCAATGGTATTATTATTGGTGGTAAAGGTGCGGGTGGTGGCGGCGGCGGTGTATCTTTTTTCTTTTTATGTTTTTTCTCATTCGGGTCGGGTGCGGGTGGCGGTGGCACGGGTGCAGCTTCCTCACGCATAGGAAACGGGATTGTCGAAATAAATGAAATTCGTTTTTTCCCGGATTTTACTTCATTCAGAATGGTCGTAAGAGCATCTGTACGACTTTGTTGCAAAGTGTTATCATCTGCCAAATCACCAAAGACTGCAATTTTAATCGTCATTGAACGATTTTTGTTGAGTATATCTATTAATTCTTTGATTTTTTCTTGTGCATCAGTAGTCAACGCAGCTGTTCCTTTTTCAAAAGCGAAACCATTAAACAATTCCGCGCCGGTCACAACTTTTCTTACGGTAAAATCTTTTCGAATTTCCACATACTTTTCCACGGGGTCAAGAGAAAATTGCATTATTTCTCTTAGAATATTTTGTCCCGTAAAGATGACTGTATATTTTTGACCGGGTTTGAGAACTGCCTGATAATTGCCTTGCTTGTCTGATTTGGCACGGACAGGACTGTCTGCTTCGTCACGGAAACTGATTTCTGCTTCCACAGGAGTACCCGACCCTTGCTCTTTGATAGTGCCTTTGAGCAGAACCACAATATCATTTTGTGCAATGAGCACGTTCGTTCCATTCAGCACCAAAAGCGTAAGTGCAAGGATAGTAAGAACAAAACGATTTTTTCTACTATACTTCATTCGTACCTCTAAAGAAAATTGTGTGATAAGAAGCGGAAAAATAAGGAATAATTTGTATATGACAGATTGCTATGTACGATAATGTCGTTACAGAACCGCGTCGATATCCGAAAACACTATCGTTTCCATGGCACTACCTGCCGTTTTTTCTGATGTTCTTGTAAAGGGATTTCTTCCTTGCACAAAGTGCGGAGCGCATTAAAAGCCGGCACAAAATCTTGTCTATTATCCGGTATTGTTTTTACCGATTCATCATAGTATATGGTGTCAATAGTGCTCCGAAATTTCACCACTGTTTTGACTGTGAGCGTCAATGATGCTGATGCCGTATCGGCAATAGCATCAAGATAGACCGTCCGGACGCTTAACCCATCATCAAAATTCTTTACCGTATTAAGCGCATAGCGATGTGGCTTTTGATAATTGATAAATCCATAGCGTGCTAATGTGTCGTTTACATGTGCTAATAATTCACTTGATTCACATACACATCTGCATTTCACGGTTGTTGGACGCGCCACTCGATTTTGCACACAACCAAACAATAAGCAGCAACAAATAACAATATGTGTCGCCGTTTTTACAATAGATTCAGTCATGATTGAATGCACTTTTTTTCATCAGTGTACTTTTTTTCATTGGATTATTTGGTCTTTTTTTGCAATTTTTTGAGTTTTTCAAACAAATCTTTTTCTTTTATTGTCAGCCCTGTAGGTATATGAATAATAAGCCGGACATATAAATCGCCAAATTCACCTTCAAGTCCGTGTTTTGGCATACCCAGTCCTTTTAACTTTTTTATAGTACCGGATTGCGTTTCAGCCATAAGGTTCATTTTAACCGTGCCCTTTAATGTAGCAATGGCAATTTCTCCGCCAAGCACCGCCGAGTACAAATCTACGGGCACATCGGCTTCCAGATCGTTTCCCGTTCTTTTAAAAACAGCGTGTTGATTAATATGTACGGTAAGAAATATTGTTCCAATATCCGGCTTAGTCGTTGCAATTTTCAGTTTTTGTCCATCGGCAATGCCGGGCTTTAATTTTATATCCACCGATTCCATTCCCACGGAGACTTTTACTGTCTTGCCGGAATATGCTTCTTCTAATGTGAGGGTAACAGCAGCGGTTGTTTCTTTTGTGTGTACCTTAGAACGTTGCGAAGATTTGGCATCTGATTTATTTTTTCCGAACATATTTTCAAAAAACTCAGAGAAATTAGATCCTGAGTCCTCAAAATCTTGCTGCGGAGGTGTACGTGTGGTATTCTTCTTGGTAAATTCAGACCAATCTCCCCATTTGAAATCACTTCGCGGATTAGAAGTCGTTTGTTGAAAATTTTTCCAGCTTGACCCTAATCTGTCATATTTAGATCTTTGCTCGGCATTGCCAAGAACTTCATAGGCTTCATTTATTTCTTTGAATTTTTCTTCGGCTTTTTTATTGTCTTGGTTGCGGTCGGGGTGGTATTGCTGTGCCAATTTCCTATATGCCTTTTTTATTTCATCGGCAGTAGCTGTTTTCGGAACACCAAGTACTTTGTAATAATCTTTATGACTCATGGTTGATATTGTCTTTCATAATATACATGTGGGGTGACGAAATATTTCAACGATGTGCTCTTTGAACGGTAAATGGTATCATTGTTATTCTTCCGTAGATAATTTTGTCACTTCCGTGTCAATTTTAACGGGATATTCGCCGGTAAAACACGCATTGCAATATGCTTGCCCTTCAGTGTGTGGCACAGAATCCATCAATTTTTCTACGGACAGATAATGGAGTGAATCCACATCTAATTCTTTTGCAATTTCTTGCTGATTTTTATGGTGATTTGCAATAAGTTCTTTATGACTTGGAAAATCCATGCCGTATTGACACGGATGAGTAATCGGGGGTGATGTAATCCGTAAATGTACTTCAGCCGGCAATGCCTCACGCAATAGTTTTACAAGAGATTTAGATGTTGTGCCCCGAACAATCGAGTCATCAATCACAATAACTTTTCTGTTTTCAATAATACCTCGGACAACATTAAATTTAGTTTTCACCTTAAATTCTCTTTTGTCTTGCCCGGGTGCAATAAATGTGCGTCCCACATAATGGCTGCGAATAAGACCTATTTCATATTTTACGGATAATCCGTCTTTTTGACTTTGCCGAGCAAAACCCAATGCTGCGGTGTTACCGCTGTCGGGAACTGCAATAGCAACTGTTTTAACACTTTCACTTTCTTGTATAACCGGATTTTCTTTAGCAAGATTTTTTCCTAATTTTCTGCGAACTTTATCCACAGGATGACCAAAGATTTTACTGTCCGGACGGGAAAAATAAATATATTCAAAAATACAGTGGCGCGCTACGGGTGTGGTATCATCTATTGTTACCGATTTTATTTCACCTGTTTTTACCGTAGATTCATCAATAATGACAATTTCATTATGCTTCACATCGCGCACATATTCTGCACTTATGATATCCAAGGCGCAAGTCTCGGACGTAATAATATAGGCATAGGTACCGTCCTCATTTTTTTTTCTTCCTATACATAAGGGTCTGAATCCATAGGGGTCGCGTGCCGCATAGAGAGCGTCATCTGTCATAATTACTAAAGAAAAGGCACCTTTTGTCACGCGGAGAGCTTGTTGTATTTGTAATAGTTGCGTTGCTTGTTTACTGCGGGCAATAAGATGTAAAAATACTTCACTGTCAGTGGAAGTATTGAATAAAGCACCTTCGTCTTGCAATTCTGTACGAATTTGTCGAGTATTGGTAAGGTTGCCATTATGGGCTAGAGCCAAGCTGCCCATGCGATAATTCATCCGAAAAGGTTGAACATTGGCAAGCGAGTTGCTCCCCGTTGTGGAATATCTGTTGTGGGCAATCGCTGCCTTTCCTTGCAATGTATGGGTAAACACTGTCGGCTCGGAGAACACATCAAGCACAAGTCCTTCGCCTTTTACTTCCGTAAAACGCATCTTGGCTTTTTGTTCATCACGATTGGCAGCTACAATTCCCGCCGCCTCTTGTCCTCGGTGTTGAAGTGCATGCAGAGCATAATAACTCATAACAGCCGCTTCTTGATGATTAAAAACGCCAACAATTCCACACATATATAACTCCGATTGTATTAAATTTTATGCAAAATTACGGCAGTACGATGACCTAATGGACGAAGCGTATATGTTTGGCTTGGCTTTGTGGTTTTTCCGTATGTCGTTTTTTTTTGTTCACACGCCCCCTGCTTTTCATAGTACAGGATTGCGAATGGAGGTCTTTATATGTTGTTTTTACTTGCATTAGTCCGAGTTTTGCGCATTATGTGTAAGTTTGTCTTTTCTGCATTTATAGAGCAAACACAGAGTCATTATGATAAGTTACTGGGAAAAAGACATTTTCGCACAGGCGGATTTTATAGTCATTGGTGCAGGTATTATCGGTTTGTCCACAGCCGTTTCATTACAAATGCGCCACAAACAATCCAAAGTTTTAGTCATTGAGCGCGGCACATTTCCTACGGGAGCAAGCACACGCAATGCCGGATTTGCTTGTTTTGGTTCTTTGACGGAATTGGCAGCAAATATAAAAGAGTGGGGAGAAGATACCACCTATACGATAGTTGAAAAAAGAAAAAAGGGGTTGGAACTGCTGCGTAAACGTCTGGGGAGTGATGCAGCATGCGGCTATGAACAATTTGGTGGTTATGAGCTTATTACCGACCAACAAATGCCGCATCTTGAAGCATTACAAAATATTAATACCATGCTTGCACCTCTTTTCGGCGAATCTCCGTTTGTTGATCATAGCGCATACATACAAAATTTGGGCTTCGGAGACACTGTTGCGGCTTTGTTGTATTGTCCGTATGAAGGGCAAATACATTCGGGCACAACAATGTCGTCCCTGGCACACTATGCAAAACAAATGGGGGTCGAAATACTCTATGGTGTGAATGTACAGTCCTTATGTTCGGATGACAAAGGCGTGGATTTAGATGTACATATTGCGCCGATTCACTCACATTGTTCGCTTCGTGCCGGCTATGTTGCGGTGTGTACAAATGCCATGATACCGCAATTGCTACCGGGTATGCCTATAGTTCCGGGCAGGGGGCAAGTGCTGATAACATCACCGATAGAGGGATTGTTGTTCCGCGGTGTTTTTCATTATGACGAGGGATATTACTATTTTCGCAATGTCGGCAATCGCATACTGTTAGGTGGTGGAAGGAATATAGATTTTACAGGTGAACAGACCTATGATTTCTCTGTGACCGACACAATCCAGGATGCTCTGGAAGCATTACTTGATAGAGTCATCATACCGGATTGCGAGTATAGAATTGAACAAAGGTGGTCAGGGACTATGGGCTTCAGCGATACCAAGTTGCCGATTGTAAGGTTTGCAGATCAGAGAATAGCCGTCGGATTCGGTTGCAATGGCATGGGCGTTGCTTTAGGCAGTATTATCGGCGAGGAAACTGCAAATTTATTCGACCAATGAGTCGAAAAAAATTGAGTTTTCCCAATGTAGTAGATTGATTTTTAAAGGGTTGTCTTATATTCTGTGCTTAAAATTTTACGAGTAAGTTTCCATTACCGATTATTCGTACTTTTATGGTGCATAAGGAAAGATTTGCGCCTAATGTTGTATAACATCATTCATGTTTTGGTTTTGTTCCGTAATTTTGCATAGCCTCACAGTAATGAAAAGGTATTTTCACCAATAATTTGAGAGCGTGTTTCCCGATGACAAAACCGTTGAGCGTATTGTTTGTGTCAAGTGAGGTTTATCCCTTCGCGAAGACAGGTGGCCTGGCAGATGTTGCCTATTCCTTACCCTTAGCATTGCGCGACTTAGGGCATGACATTCGTGTAATGCTACCCAAATATGGCTCAATCAGCGAAAGAAAGAACAAGATCCACGAAATCAATCGCTTGAAAGATATTCCCATTCCCGTAGGTGATGCTGTATCTTTAGCGACAGTGAAGTCGTCCTCGATGGCAAATCCGCGTACCAAAGTTCAGGCATACGTCACAACCAATACGAACTATTTGGACGCATATAAAGGTTTTTATGCCGACCCCGTAACCGGTATTGACTATGAAAACAATGATGAGCGTTTCATTTTTTTCAATAAAACTGTGTTGCAGACATGCTTGCTTCTTGGTTGGTTTCCGGATATTATTCATTGTAATGATTGGCAAACGGGTCTGATACCGGCATTAGTGCGAGAAGTATATCCTGAAGAATTTAAGAACACGAAGATAATTTATACTATCCATAATTTCGGTAATCAGGGTAGTTTTCCGGCTGAAAGCATAGCCAAGGTAGGTTTACCGGAAAGTGCTTTGGAGAGTATTACCCATAATGGACGTCTTAATTTCATGAAAGCCGGCATAGTCCACGCCGATCGGCTTTCAACGGTAAGCCCAACGTATTGCGGTGAAGTCTTAGCCGGCAGTGGATTATCTGACGGGCTTGATGATTTGTTGAAAACCAGTCCCGAAAAAATGATGGGGATTTTACATGGCGTGGATATGATGACATGGAACCCCGCCATTGATAGTGCAATTGCAAAAAAATACACTGCTGAAACGTTGACTAATAAGATACCTAATAAAGAAGCCTTGCTCAAGCGCTCCGGCTTGCCGGTTCGTTTAGATATTCCTCTTATAGGAATGATTGGTCGTTTGAATGAACAAAAGGGAGTGCAATTAATCCTCGAAGCAGCGGAAAGACTTTTTGCCGAGGACATTCATTTTGTTCTTTTAGGCGATGGCGAACAAGAGATAAAACAGAAGTTTGCTGAACTTGCAGAACGCTATCCGCATAAAGCATCGGTTACTCTCGGTTTTGATGATGACTTAGCTCATTTGATTGAAGCGGGTGCCGATATGTACCTTATGCCTTCTTTGTTTGAGCCGTGCGGATTGAATCAACAATATTCTTTAGTCTATGGTACGGTGCCTATTGTGCGCTCTACCGGAGGATTAAAAGACACTGTGTTTGAATACAATGAAGAAACAGGCGAAGGTAATGGGTTCGTCTTCAATGAGTTTTCGGCAGATGCCATGCTTGATGCCATTCATCGCGCTCTTCAACTGTACAGACAACGCGATATATGGCTGCAAATGGTCAAACAAGGTATGAAAGAAGATCATTCTTGGGGCAATGCAGCGCGTCAATATAGTGAAATGTATCGCTCTATCATGAAAGATTTAGAATAGCGCACCGTCTCTGGAAAACGGCGGGAGAAGAAGAAAACAACACAGAACGCTCGACCACATTATGGCGAGCGTTTTTTCTTACCGATAGACGGACTCGCTCATCATAATGGCTTGATGAATGTCTGCCCGGTTTGTATAGTCCTTAGGTGTGGGTCAGAAAAAATGTAATACTGATATACATTCTGTGGCGATTTCTTTTTTCATTACCGTGATACACAATTGATTTGCTTAATATTTATACAATGAAAGTAATAACCTCACTCGCAGCTTTATTTTGTGCATGTCTGATGATTGTCGGCTGTAATGATCGCTTCTCACCCGTGGGATCTGATTTTTTGAGCGACACTATCGGTGTGTTTACCGTAACGACAGATTCGGCAGCATTATTTACATCGACAAGAAGCTATCATCGTAAAATCAGTTCGAATACACTTTTTAATAATGGTGTGCTCTATATCGGAAAATCCGGCGACATCGAATCTTTTACCTTGCTCCGCATGATCAATATACCCGATACCTTATCGCAATTAAATGCTGCGGATATTGTTTCGGCAACACTGAAACTTGAACCCCTACGCTACACTTTTGGTGATTCTGCCGCAAATATGCTTCAATTCTCGGTCGTAAAAGTCACTAAAGTGTGGCGACCCACGGCAACTCTCGATACTATTACCCAAGATTTTTTCGATTCCAAACAATTAGCGTCATTTTCCGGTACTATTCCTCTGAAAGACAGTGTGGCGGCAATTACCATGGATTTTGATAAAGATATTTTGTTGGATTGGTTTAAGTTACGCAAACTTGCCGGCAATGATTCCGCCATTTATGGGATTGCATTGCGTCCCCAATCTGGCAGCACCGTCATAAGAAGTTTTTCTACCGGTGTGGTGGGCAATGCACAGAGAAAAACTTCTTCTATCGAGGTAATCTATCGTCGTAGCGATGCTGTTCTCGATACTGTTATCTTACGTTCAGGATATGATGCTTCATTTCTAAGTTCACCACTTCCACAGACGGACGATATTGTCATACAGGGAGGATTGCCTTTGGTTACCGAGTTAATGTGCGACTTTTCGTCCTTACCGCCAAATGTAGCCATACAGAAAGCCGATTTGGTCTTAACTTTTGACCCGTCGCGCAGTCTTTTTGGCAATAAAGGTACGGACTCTATATTGACTGCAACATATATTGATTCTACAAGAAATAATTTACTCGGCACCACTTTTGGCATACGCACCAAAGGGACAAATACTTTCAGCTACCCGCTTGTGTCCGGTTTTGTCGAAGCCGGTTATCGAGGAAAAAATAAACGAGGCACTTTATTATTGCAAGTCTATGACCGAATTGCAAGAACCGATCGTTATGTCTTTTACGGCATAAATCATCCTGATAAATCCAAACGCCCTAAAATGACAATTATCTATTCAACACGACCATAAGTTATGAAGCGTATTTTCTCAAACACATATCATGTGATTCTTACCCTTTTATTGTTCATTCCTGCAATAGCGTTTGGGCAAGGCGGTTCAAATTATTCTATTTTTGGTGTGGGGGACAGGGTCTATTCGATGGGTGCAGGCTATGAATCATTCGGCAATACACAAATTGCCAATACTATGGCTACGGGTATCAATATTCAAAATCCGGCGGCATGGTCTTTCGCTGACAAAACACGCTTACAAGCAGGATTTAGATTTAATCAAATCGCCACGAATAATGCAACAGTATCGGGCAGCCAGAACAATGGAAAAATGGATGGGATAGGGGTATTGTTTAATGTGGATACCACAAAAGGTTTTTCCATAGCATTGGGCATAAACCCTTACTCAAATGTTAATTATGCTATTTATACGCCGGTGACGGTTACGCTTGACGGCTCATCATCGCTTGGCGGCATAACCAATACCTCCGGTCGTGGCGGTATAACCCAGGTATTTGCCGGTGCTTCATACAAACTTTTAGATGGTCTGAGAGCCGGAGTTTCCATACTTGGTCTTTTCGGCACCATTAATACAAGCATTTCCACACAAATTTATACGACCAATGCACTGAGTTCCGAAATTAACCGACGCGATGCCGTCAGTGGCGGCGGCGTGAGTGCAGGTTTGATGTACACACCTGTTCGCAATCTTACAGTCGGCGTAGCGGGGTCATTCTATTCTTCACTTGACATCAGCACAGCCCAACGCAGCATATCGCTCGGCTCAATCAGAATTGGCGATACAACAGCACAATTCAGCTCCGCTACTCCAATGCCATCCACTATCGGCTTGGGTATTTCCTATCGTTCGGGCAAATTTCTCTTCGGCACAGATATACTTCTCTCAGACTTCTCATCATTTTCGTACAGGGAAGGAA
>JAYRWZ010000217.1:0-2761 GCA_041917875.1 Chloroflexota bacterium
ACGAATGTAAAAATAGATTTGTCTTCTGACGGTGGTGCTACATTTCCTACGACAATTATTGCAAGTACATCAGCTTCAGGCGGTTCTTATACATGGAATATTCCCGCAAATCAAGCACCCGGCACACAATACAGCATTAGAGTAAGCGATGCATCAAATGCCACTGTTTTTGATGTCAGTAATTCTTCATTTACTATAGCAGGTAAGGCAGTATTTTCTATATCGCATTCATCAACAGTATTATTTCCTGCAAATCAATCTCTTCGCACAATTAATTCTACTATATCAATTAATGGAGGATGCTCGCCTTCATGGGTTCTTAAAACAATAACCAGCAATGAAGCTGATAATGGAGTAGTGACAAATGACATTGCAAATGACATCCAAAACGCGGCATTTAACACGCAAGATAATTCCTTTTCATTGCGTGCCGAAAGAATCTCTCAATCCTCAGGCAGAGTGTACACAATTACCTACACACTTACCGACGCAGGAAATTCGAGGGACACAAGTTTCAGAATTATTGTTCCAATCAATCTCGGAACGGCTCGTGATGCGCAACAAGGAACTTGTGTCTCTATAGGACAAAGTTCACCTCACACATATACCGGCGGAAGCACTCAGTTTAATGTTACCGTGAGTGGTTCTGCAACAATAAAAGTGAAAATTTATAATAATAAAGGAAAAGATATTCGCTGGATAGGTCAAGGTACATATTCAACCGGCACGCATACATTTACATGGAATGGAACTGATCGTAATGGAACGAATGTTCCGAACGGTACATATTTTATACAAGTTTCCGGCGATTGCGGTACAAGTGCTCCTTTACCATTTTTAGTTGCAAGACCATAATCATACTTTTATAAGAACTCGTTGTGATGGGCACAAGAGATTAAGATATCCCTTCAGGGGAATATATAAATTATCACACAACGGTTTATGTATGGGATATCTTATTTTATTTATTCACTTTTTTATTTTTTTCTATGAAAATATTATGTATTTCAGTATTGTGTATTTTTTTCGTTTCTAATTTTAGCTTTGCACAATTTGGTGGTTTTAAAGTACCATCTGCGAAAGATGTAAAGAAAGCTGTTGAGAAAGAGGTAAAAGAAGAATCCAAAGAATCAGAGTCATCAGACTCAGAAGAAAAAACTCCCACCGAGGGTCGAGGCGGCGGAAGCCGTAGTGGAGGCGGTGATAGAGGTTCCTCACGTGGTGGGAGTGGCAATAATACGAATGCACCTGAAAAAGTAGAACAAAGAAATATACTTGGTAAGCTAAGTAAGTTTTTCAACGCTAATCCGGAAATTCATTCTCATATTAGTGATCTTGTTGCTGATGCACAAATGATTGATAAATTAACGGCAAATTTTAGTGTTGAAAATTGCAGAACAATTCTTGGCGATGAAAAGCGCGAACTATCTTCTTTAGATAATATGATACAAAGTGCATCTGCGGTGTATCCAAAAGTTCTAGATGCACTTTCTCGTGAGGTGTATGACCGTGCGGAAAATACAAAATCTGCATCCGAAAAACTTGAACTCTATGAGAAACTGCGTATGTGGTATCGCACACTTGAGCGTATTACGCCCGGCGATCCGACTCTTGCCGCAAAAAATAAGGAACTTGATAAAGTTTCCGGTGGTGCAGCTAAGCAAATGAGCGGTGCAAGCAGTAATCCATTTCACCTACAAAATGTAAATAAAATACTATATTCAACTAAAGCAGTTAATCCGGAAACAGCGACAGCTGCAGATTTCAAGACATCCTTTACTGCCGGAGAACCTTTGTATGCAACATTGTTTCTCGATAATAAACTCTCCAAAATTCATGTGGATTGGGAGAAATTTATTCGTATTCAAATGTATAAAGGTAAAGCAAATGACATTATTGTTATTGATCGTAAAATTTTGCTTACTCCTGAAATGTATCAAAAATCATATATACAGTTTCCGATTATTCCCGATAAAGAGTGGTTACAGAACAATTACGATGCCTATGCGGAAAAAGGATTAAATACCTATATTATGATATTTGAGGCATTAGGAAAACTTACTCCGATTCGTCATGATTTGCGTATGGATATTCGGCTGAATCCTGTTGAAGGAACACACTATAGTGCGAAAGAAGCGATGTTTTCCATTGATTTGGGCGAGGGGGCAGAAGTGTTACAAGATGTCGCTGCATCACTCTCGTCAGCTAACCTTAGCAAAGTAAATCTTCCTAAACCAGGTATGAGCAATGCTTCGATGGAAAAAGCTATGATTAAAATAATGCAAGACAAAGCATCGGTGCAAGACTACAAAAAAGCAATTATTACCTCCTCAGGTTGGACAATTGAAAAAAATGAGCTTGGCATTATTCTCAATAAATATGTTTCAGCTACACTCGCCTCTAAAAATGAAGACGGTAAATGTTATATTCAAAGTTTTACGTTTAACTACGATTATATTGGTGGCGGAAACTACACCAATACTTTGACATTAGGAAGCGTAGGCAATAAAGTAGAAATAGAGTGTGATAAAATCAAGTAATTTTTTCTTCAAAAACGATTCTTTTATGAAAACAACCACTCTATGTTTATATCTTTCAATCACGGTACTTTGTATCAGTTCTTGTAAAGAAAAAGTTATTGAACCTCCTGTTGTTATTGATACCATAAGTTGTGATAGTATTCCGATTGGTTTGTCGGGTACTAATTTGCGTATGGTGTGGGTAGATCCGAATCCGACGGGTAATGATAACTTCAGCGAAA
>JAYRWZ010000218.1:0-7982 GCA_041917875.1 Chloroflexota bacterium
ATAATACGTCGAATGGCATGAGCATCCGCGAGAGTCAATCCGGGACTGAATCGTTTTTTTTCTTTTTTTTCTGCTTCCTCAGCTTCAACAGTTGATTCTTCTTGCTCAATTATTGGCTTAACAATGATATTATTTGTGCCGAGCAATTTCATCTGTTCAAGTATTTCTGCTTGCGCACCTTCACCAATTGCCAACATTGCTATGACCGATGCCACTCCAAAAACAATACCCAAGGAAGTGAGTAATGCACGTGTTTTATTCATGACAATAGATTCTGCGGCAATTATCAGATTATGGGATGAGAAAAAAGTATGCACTTTATTGCAACAATGAGTGAATAAATATTATTGTTCATCAATAATGTCCGGGGGTACAAGATAAATCTCATCTTTTAGTGTAAGTCCTGATGTAACAATTACTTCATTTTCGTTCATAACCCCGAGTTTTATATTTCTTTTTTCTGCTTTTTTACCGGAGCGTACATAGACAAACGATTGCTTGCCTTCGGAGCGCACTGCTTCTATGGGGATATATATCACATTGGGTATTGTGGTGATAAGTATGGTATTGCTAGTTGTCATGGCAGGGCGCAATGTGGAGTCCTTTTCATTAATTTGAATTTTGACTTCAAAGACTTTTGATTCTGAATTTGGTCTTTGTTCGCCAATATTTGCAACACTGGTTACTTTACCCGATAATTTTTTGTCGGGTATCGCATCTAAGCCGATTTGTACCGTTTGATTCATTTTTATTTTTTGTATGTCCACTTCATTGATATACGTGATGGACTCCATAACCGATAAATCGGGAAGTGTGGCAACGGTCGGATCCCATGGACTTATTGTAGAACCGACAACTCTTTTTCTGCCATTCCACTCACGGTCATAAATTACCATGCCTGCTTGTGGTGCAACAATATAAAATTGTGACATTAACGTAGATAAACTTTGGAATTTTTGTTGTTCTTTTGCAAGATCCGTTTCCGCTTCAAGCATTTTTGCAATTGCTTGTTTTACCTTGGTGGTATAATTGATTTTTGCTTGGTCATAAGCTCGCCGAGATTTATCATAAGCAATTTCGGCTTGGCGAATGATGGCGGGTGCTTCATACACCGATTGTTCACGAAGCAATTTTTGTTCTTCAAGAGCAAATTTCAAATTCGTCAGTTCATCGCGTGCAGCGGATAAAGTAAGGGTAGTGTCCAATTTGACTTGTGTATAATGGGATTCCGCTTTTTGAATTGCTAATTGTGCTTCTCGCATTTTACCGGATATTTCGGTTTTATCAATTTCGGCGACAAAGTCCCCAATGTTTACTGTAGTGCCTTCAGGAACAAGATTTGCAATTTTCATATTGTAAATACCCACACTTTGCATACCCTGCGGTCCCATAATCTCGGTGGAAGTTTTTGCGCGCAATTCACCCGTTACGGTGACTGTCACACGAAAATTCCCTTTTTTAGGGGTGACGATCAGAGTTGATAGCGATTCATTGGCACTAAAGAGCATCCACCACAGACCAACACCGAGGATGAGAGTGGCAGGAATGATATACAGTATTCTTTTTTTCATCGAAAAAGTACGCTACTTTATTATGAAGTGACTATTGTTAGAGTGCAAAAATAGAACAAATCCACAGTACAGTATGTTAAAAAGTGTGAATCATTTTGCCAAATCTGATCGAACTTCGGTTTTCATAATAGCTTTGATACAATGGTTATATACGTTCTTTCTTGTAATTTTGCAGCGATTGCGAGCGATCAGTAGCGATTACAGGTATTATTCACACATCACATGTATATATGTCAAAAGAAATTACACCAAGAAATCAAGATTATTCCGCATGGTATAATGATATAGTTAAAAAAGCACATTTGGCAGAAAATTCTCCTGTGCGCGGTTGTATGGTTATTAAGCCGCATGGCTTTGCTGTGTGGGAACTTATGCGTGATGCTCTTGACGCTATGTTCAAGAAAACAGGGCATGTTAATGCGTATTTTCCTTTGTTGATCCCAAAAAGCTTTTTAAGCAAAGAAGCCCAACACGTGGATGGCTTTGCCAAAGAATGTGCGGTGGTGACTCATCATCGTTTAATGAATGATCCCAATGGCGGCGGAGTTGTTGTTGACCCGGCGGCTCGTCTTGAAGAAGAACTGATTATTCGCCCGACTTCTGAGACGATTATTTGGGATACGTACAGAGATTGGATTCAAAGTTATCGTGATTTGCCTTTGCTCATCAATCAATGGGCAAATGTGATGCGTTGGGAAATGCGGACACGTCCATTTTTGCGAACAGCAGAATTTTTATGGCAGGAAGGGCACACGGCGCATGCTACGCAACAGGAAGCGGTGGAAGAAACATTGCGTATGCTTGATGTTTATGCCGATTTTGCTGAAAATTTTATGGCTATGCCGGTTATTAAAGGTGTAAAAACTGCCAATGAACGCTTTGCCGGCGCTGAAGACACGTACTGCATTGAGGCATTAATGCAAGATGGAAAAGCACTACAGGCAGGGACTTCCCATTTTCTGGGACAAAATTTTGCCAAAGCATTTGATGTAACTTTTCTCAGTAAAGAAAATCAGCGTGAGCATGTTTGGGCTACGTCTTGGGGTGTTTCCACGCGACTTGTCGGCGGTTTAATTATGACCCATTCCGATGATGAGGGATTGGTATTACCACCGAAATTAGCTCCTGTTCAGGTAGTAATTATACCTATACCGACACCGCAACCGGAAATAAATGATATTGCCGAAAAAATAATGCGCGAATTGCGTGATCTGAATATTACCGTTAAATACGATACGGACGATACCAAACGTGCAGGATTTAAATTTGCCGAATATGAATTGCGCGGTATGCCTGTAAGAATTGCAATAGGGAAGCGCGATATTGAAAATAATGTGGTTGAAGTTGCTCGCCGTGATACCCGCGAAAAAACAAGTATTTCTCTTGATGGTATCGGTCATTCTATCAAACAATTGTTAGATGATATTCAACAAAATCTCTATAATCGCGCAAAACAATATCGTGATGAACATATTACAAGAGTGGATACATTTGATGAATTTATTGATGTGCTTGAGAATAAAACAGGATTTGTCAGCGCGCATTGGGACGGAACATCCGAAACGGAGGAACAAATAAAAGAAAAAACTAAAGCGACAATACGTTGTATTCCTTTGAATAATCCACAAGAAGACGGTGTATGTGTCCTTACGGGAAAACCTTCAACACAAAGAGTACTCTTTGCAAAAGCATATTAAATTTATACCAAGATTAAAGTGATTCTATAGATTTTCATGATTGATTTTCTTGATTTGTAAGGATTTCAAATACCAAATACTCCGAAATCACTCAGTTTTCCCTATAATTGAACAAAGCCGTGCTAAAAAGTCCATGAATTTCATGGACTTTTTTTCATGGCAGTAAAAAATTTACCTCATAATCATACATTTCGTATGAAGGGTTTTCTCATCAGCAAATGTAATATGAACCATATACATTCCATTGTCAAGTGCAGTTACCGGTATTGTTATATATTTATTACTGATACTTACCTGCAATGCTCATGTCCTTAACAATCAACTAAGTAAATCGTGACAATCTCATCAATCACTTTAAGCATTATGTGTTGCTCATACTTCGTGTGTGTGGGAGTGAAGTATGCCATTGAGCGCTGTATAAAGATTATCGGTAGCTGTGATGTTGAGTTTTTTTCTTATTCTGAAACGATGGTTTTCTATGGTTCGCTCTGAAGCAAAAAAGTGAGAAGAAATTTCTGATGTAGATAAACCTTTTACGATGAGTGCGCATATTTTGATTTCCTGCTTTGACAGTTGCGGGTAAAACTGAGTCAGCACATCATGTACTGTTTGAGTTTGTAATTGGGAAATAATACTGCCTTTGTCAATATTTTTTAGAACAACTAATAATTCTTTGTACGAAGCAATTTTCATCTTTTCTCGAATTTTTATTTTATATTTATCAATGACGGCAACGGATTTGTTTAAGAACTGTGCTATTTGTTTGGAACTCCAATCAATGATTAGGAGAGTGCATATTTGCAGTTCATTTTGTGATAATGATGGGTAAAGTGCCGACAATGCACCCGCAAAATGCGATTTTGATACAAATATCCCGTTCTCTTTACTTCCGATGTCAAAATGATCTGTCAAACTAATATTTTCAGTGTCAATAATATTAGTGCTATCGGACAAGGTGTCGGCAATGACAAAAGAATTATATTGTTGATACTTGATTAACTGTTTGAAAAGTATCTCTGATTCATGAGTTTTTGTTTGTAAAAGACTTTGGGTGTAGTAGAGTTGTTCCTGTAAAGATTTTTTTTCTTTCTTGTATTGCTCCAAATTGATATGGGCTTCTAAAGTGTTTTTTTGTTCTAAGCTGAAAGAATTATGCTGGTCAAGAGTCATGTTGTAGAGTGCTTTTTGATAGAAAAAAGCATCTTTGAACATTGCGTTTTTTTCACATAAATCGGTAAGAGCTTGCAAAACGTGATTTTGCATATAGATGGTATCTGCACCTTGAAAATAATGTAGCGATTTTTCATACAGTTCTTTTGCGCGAATAAAGTTATTGGAGTGAAGATCGCCCAATGTATTATATATAATGCCGATTTGAAAAGTCAATTCATATTGCTCGGCAATCAGAAGTGCTTTTTCTAAAGTATCATGTGCTTGAGAATAGTCTTGTTTTTGAATAGCGCAGCGTGCTAATCCGCAGAGCGATAAAACATAATAGACATTTTGGGATTCTGCCGCGCTTAATTCCGCCCCTTTTGAAAAATACAATGCAGCTTTTTCATTATTATTGGTTGCAAGGAATGCTTTGCCTGCATTAGGATAAATTTTTGCATAGACACTGGAATCTTGATTTTGAGCAGCTTCAAAAGCGGCTTCATAGTATTGTGTGGCAGTCTGAAAATCGTTTTGTGTAAAGTAAATTTCGGCAATATCGGTCAAAGCAATTGCTTTGACATAAAATTCGCTGTATTTTTCCGCTATTTCCAGAACTAAAGTATAGTAAAAGAGTGCCTTATCATAGACTTGAAGTGCAAGATAAATACAGGCAATATTGATGTAGGGACCTGTCAGATTCACTTCCGATTGCCCCGACGATTTCATAAGCTCGATTGCCTTCTGAATATGTGTGAGAGCTCTCTCATTTTGTCCTTTATTATGATAAGCAAAACCAATCGCCATTTCCATCCATGAATGATAATAATTCATTTGGAAAATATTAGCATTATTCCTGCATTTTTCGCCCCATTCGATTGCAGAGTCAAATAATCCAAGCTCACCCAAACACCATACTTTCGATGCCATCACTTTTACGGATTCTTGATGTTGGTTATGGGAAGTAAAAATCTCAAGTGCAGAATCGATGTATGTTTGAGTGCCTGAAAATTTTCCAAGTTGCAACAGTGCATAGCTATAGTGATGATAGATATATGCTGCATGAATTGACGGAGAATGTTGTTTTTTGAGAAGTGGGAGGTATTGTTCCGTAAACTCATAGAGTTCTTTATGAAGTGATTCGATATGAAAACTGTATGTCACCCATTGCAGTGCTTCCACAGTGCGGTCAGCAGAGGTATCTGATAGTGCATAGTCAAATGCTTGTTTGGCAAAAGCAATACGCTGTGCGGCTTTTGTAGTGGCAATAAGGTTACCGTACAGTGTATGCTTTTCCGTGCGTAGCGTCGCTGCGGCTATCTTAGAGAGTAGAGATTCCGTTGACTCGCTCATGGCTTTAAGTAGTTAGGTAGTAAAAAATGAGTACTGCGACAACTTACATTGATTCCGAATTTTGAATCCGAAATTAACAAATTTTCCATGCACACACAGCAGATATATACCGACAAAGGCATGGAAGTACAGTACGGCTGTATATCTGCTGATGGTGTCAATTACACTTTTTATTATGAAGGAGTCTCAATGAGTTCCCTTGCAACTTCCCTTAAAACAATGATTTGCTTTTTTTTGAGTTTAAGCATTTCATATTCTCAAAATCCGACTGTCAATAGCCAAACACCTATTACTAACGGTTTTGTCCAATCAGTCAAAGTTGATGGTACAACGGCTTATATTGCCGGTGAATTTGACTATATTGGTCATGCCACGGCTTCCTCTTTGCGAATGAATACTCAAGGCGATGTACTCACCTTTCCATTTACGGACGGTGCCGTGTTTGCCGTTGCGGAAGATGGGTCAGGCGGGTATTATATAGGTGGGTCATTTACGCATGTGGGCACATTCGAGTGCCGTGGTTTGGCACATATTTATGCCGATAATACTGTGGATCAAAGTTTTGATTTTAGAGTAAATGAAGGTGGTTATGTCAATAGTTTGGCAGTTGACGGAACAGGACTATATATCGGTGGTAATTTTTCTTCAATTAATGCTCAAACAGCCCACAATATTGCAGGTATAGATATAGTGTCAAATAACTTTATCTTACCGATCTGTAATTTATTGCCGAATGGCGAGGTTTTCAGCGTTTGTTATACTGACGGATATTTATTTGTTGGGGGGAATTTTACACAAATCGGAGGATTCCCTCACGCTTATTGTGCTATGGTTCATTGGCTCTATGGGATTTCTGCTCCTCACAATTTAAACTTGACAGGACCTGTTCGATCTATACTACGAGGAGGCGGGCATATTTTTATTGGTGGAAGTTTTACTGCAATACTCGGTAGCCCCCGCAGTGGTGTTGCATCATTTTCAGTACCGATAGACCAATATTCGTCGCCTGTACTCACACCTTGGACATATAATATTGATGGTCATGTGTATTCGCTGTTTCATTTAGACAATATGTTATATGTTGGCGGAGCATTCACTATGGCTAATGGTCAACCACGTAGAAATTTTGCGGTATTTGGAGCGGGGAACGGGAATCTTCAATCATATAATCCTTCACCGGATGCAACTGTACTTACTATTCATGGCAGTTTTAATGGCGGATTTATTGTTATTGGCGGATGGTTTCGTGAGTTTGCCGGTCAGCAACGCCGCCACCTTGCCCGAATATCTCGATTTGATAATACGCTAGAAAATTGGGGCATGAACTTCTCCGCGCCCGTAACGGCTTTGTTGGCTAACAACAGTTCAGTCTTCATTGGTGGTGCATTTAGAAGTTATGGTGGACAAAACCGTCGCAATATTGCATCATTTAATGTTGAAACAGGTGAAATATCACAGTGGCAACCAACTATCAATGGTGCTGTTAATGCAATTGAAATAATCAATAATACAGTGTATTGCGGAGGTCTGTTTAGTGAAATTTCGGGACAGACAAGAAACTATATTGGAGCTATTGATAAAACAACAGGAAATGTGTTACCTTGGTCGCCTGTAATTGATGGTAATATTACTGCACTTGTAAAAATGGGCGATATATTATATATGAGCGGAAATTTTACGGAGATCAATGGAACAGAACGATTAAAACTTGCAGCAATTCACAGTCAGAATGGTCAATTACAGAGTTTGAATATTCCTATTGGCGGTGATGGTGCGCATAAAATGGAAATACATTATGGATATTTATGGATAAATGGCGGGTTCTGGTTTGTCGGTGGCTTAGAAAGACCATATTTAGCAAAAATCAATCTGGCTAACTCGCAAGTAACCAACTTTAGAGTCAATACATACGGATTTATCAAGGATTTTTATGTAAGAACGAGTGATGTCTTACTTTGCGGATATTTTTCCGAAATTGATAATAATCCCCGCAACTATGTAGCGCAAGTGGATATTAGTACCGGCTCGTTGTACCCTTGGAATCCTGTATGTAATAATTTTGTTACACATATTCAATTATTGCAAGG
Source organism: Chloroflexota bacterium (assembly GCA_041917875.1). Taxonomy (GTDB): domain Bacteria; phylum Bacteroidota; class Ignavibacteria; order Kapaibacteriales; family UBA961; genus UBA2353. The sequence goes on from JAYRWZ010000218.1 coordinate 7,861, forward strand.
AAAAATTTATATTACAGGTTATTTTACGAATATTGGGGGGCTTAGTCGCCGCTATTGCGCTTCATTCGATGATGCCACACTGCAAATGACTTCTTATAACCCAATGCCCAATGAACAAATTG
>JAYRWZ010000219.1:0-10722 GCA_041917875.1 Chloroflexota bacterium
AATATTTTGACAATAATTGTTGTTCGGAAAAATAACGACGATACAGATTTGCTACCGTATATGGTGAAGGTGTGTGCAATCGCATGACAGAAACCGATAGAATAATAAGAAGTCCGGTTGTTATAATTCCTCCTTCAAGTCCAAAATTTCCTCCAAACAGAAAAGGATAGATTTGATTAACTTTATCCCAATCAATGAGTAAAAGACCGGTGTCGCTTTTTGGAATTCCGCTTACCGGTGAATTAAAAACAGAACCTAAAGTAAAGTTCCACACTAAGTGAAATGCAATAGGCATCCATAAGTTTTTCGTCGCAAAATACATACAAGAGAGTAAGATTCCTGCCAAAACAACATTCAATAATGGTAAAAATGAAACGTTCGGGTTTAACAGATGTGCAACCCCAAACAGAAGCGACAAAGTCAGTGCTGCGACTATATTTCCGAATCGCTCATATAAACTTTGAAATATAATGCCTCTGAACAATAATTCTTCCAATAATGCAACAAGAAACATGACACCAAAAGCATTATATAATGACGGCAAGTCTATTGATTCCTGAATTTTAATTGATGCGCCTAAAAAGTAAGCACAACATACGATTATCATGAGCGGAACGAGTGCATAAAGAGTGCCGTATAAACATTCATAAATGCTGTGTTTTGAGAGTGTAAACCCTGCATTAGTCATTTTGCCGTTTGCGCGCAGCCCCTCAATGAGAAAACTAATACAAAGTATGAAGATAATGACTAACTCTTGATGAACGAGAAATGAATTGGGAGAAGTACATACGGCAATTACATAATATGAAAAACACAACAGTATAAAAATGAGAATACGAAAATACCATTGCGCCAATATTTTTTGAAGGATTATCATCACATTATATACAAAATAGTAAAACGAGCTAATAAGCCAAATACAAACACACTAAGCGCATCCAATACATTGTGAGAGACCGATCGAATAGTTGCGGCAAAAATTGATAATGCAAATATGTGAGTAAAATCTGAATTTACAGAAAGATTGCTAAAAAATATTGCGGTAGTAAGAAGTACGGCAGGGAAGAGTAAGGAAATCCAAACCGAGAAGTTTTTTCTTTTCATAAATGCCATAAAATATCCGATAAACCACGTGATAAGCAGTCCAAGATACAGTATATCCATTATAGCAATTCCGTGAATTGGATGGTAAAGCATCAAGACGGTGAAGAAAAAAGTGACAGCAGAATAGCGCAACACAATAGAAGGAATACCGGAAAAATATCCATGAGCTAAACCAATTGCATCAGCGTTTACAGTCACTCCCCATACAGTTAGTACCGTTATTGCAAAAACAGAAAATACATTAGGAAGTTGTAATAGTAGTGTTATAACTAATAAAAAAACTCCAGCTATGGCATAGTGGTGTTCATGTTTTACAAGATGGAGATACAAATGTTGTCGTAGTGAATCTCTCATAGAAGTTAGGCGGATACTACTATCCGCCTTGTTATGTGAATGATTGTCTTCATGATTGACTCTTTAATGTCTCAATATGAGCTAGTATGTGGTTTTTCATTGCTTCCTCAACTTCTTCATGTGCCGTACCCTTGATCATAAATGAAAGTTGGGGACAGTACGATGCATAATTTGCGCCATTGTCATATCGCCGTATAAGAATATCATAATCCAAAAGATTAGTGCTACTTGCCATAGCGTTGTTCGTAGATTCCATAGTTACAATAAGAGTTTGTGAGAAGTTTTTTACAAATTTACTTGGTTTTGACGTTATTTTTGTCTTTTAGTTGTTGAATAATTCAATTATCGTTATGAATAAAGTTGTAATACTTGCATGTTTCTCAGTGCTTAGTTGTATCTATAGCACATCGGCTCAACCTTTATCTTCAGATACCACTCTCCATAGATTAGTTATGTATATGGAAGGGGCATTCAGTAGTCAAGAGCAATCACTTCGCGATACAAGCTATTATGATATCCGTTTACATATAAAGAGGATATGGAATAATCGTAATGATGCGTATTGGCTTTATGTCGAACAAGCAGTCGCAAAATTTATCGAAAAGCCTTATCGTCAAAGAGTCTATAAAGTCACACGATTGTCGGCGGATACCTTAGTAAGCAGCGTGTATGAGATTTACTCACCCTTACGGTTTGCAGGAGCTTGGAAAGATTCCAGTCCTTTGACTTCCTTAACGCCGGACTCAATAGTTGAACGTAAAGGTTGTAGTGTTTTTTTGGTGAAGAATAGTAATGGTGATTTTGCCGGTGGTACGAAACCTAATACGTGTTATAGTGATTTGCGCGGTGCTCGCTTTGCTACATCTGAAGTGGTAATTACAAGAAAAATGCTTCTTTCATGGGATAGAGGTTTGGGGCTAAAAGGTGAGCATGTATGGGGTGCAACTAAGGGTGGCTATGAATTTATAAAACTTGAAAACTAAACAAGGAACACAGTTATGAATAGAAATAACTATCAACGCTGGGCATTTTTAACAATTCTTGCAGTTGTATTTTTAATCGGTGTGGGAAGCTTGGTTAGAGCGTCCGGAGCAGGTCTGGGTTGCCCTGATTGGCCTAAATGTTTTGGTACATGGATCCCGCCTATGTCTGTGGATGAGCTGCCTCCACAATTTGAGCAAACACAGTTCAATCTGGTCAAAACATGGACAGAATATGTAAACCGTTTGGTTGGTGTACTCATTGGTATTTTTATTTTTGTGACAATGTTGTTTTCATTATCATATAGAAAACAAAAGCCATTAGTCACATGGTTTTCATTTGCTAGCTTTATTCTTGTCGCATTTCAAGGATGGCTGGGAAGTGTTGTTGTTGCAACGGAATTAACCGCATGGGTTATTACTGCACACATGGTTGTAGCTTTAATAATTTTGCTTTTGCTTATGTTCGCATACTATGCTTCATTTCCGGAGGATTCCACTATATATGTTCAAAACAAAGAAAGACAATTTCTTCTGCCGATGATTATAGTATTGGGCGCAATCACTACATTACAAGGTATCTTAGGAACTCAAGTTCGTGAAGAAATTGATATCATAACTAAGTCTTTCTCGGAATTACCCCGTGAGTATTGGATAAACACAATTCGCGATAAAAATTTATTACACGATATTCACAGAAGTTTCTCTTGGTTACCTCTAATTCTTGCTTTAATTGTATGGTGGAAAGCGTTCCGATCAGCACAAATCCATAAATTCTATTATTCTTATACTGTTGCGGTTGTTTTGCTTATCGTTGTTCAAAGTGCCGCAGGTATTATTTTGTCATATTACGGAATGCCGGCAACAATGCAAGTAGTGCACTTAACCAATTTTTCTCTTTTGTTTTTAGCAGAAGTTCGACTCTTACAACTTACATCGAAAAAGGTATAATTATATAAATGCACCTAATGCTTTTTCTATGAGTAGATTCGTTTCTTCATCACTGAGAGACTCTGCAATAATCCTTGCTATGGGTTCTGTATTTGATGTTCGTACATGTAAACGGGCTTTTTCAAATTCACAGTAAAAACCATCATCTTCTCTATAACTTTTCGGTAAGAACAAATTGAGTAAACGCTGTTTTACTTTAGTAAAATCGCCGGAGAATTCTACCTTTGTTTTTTTCATACAATAAGTAGGAATTGTTGCATTAACTTCTGATAATGATATTCCTTTGTTCGCCAAAAGCGATAATATCAGCGCTGTTCCGACCAAAGAATCTCTGCCATAATGCGATGCAGGAAGTATAACACCACCACTTCCTTCTCCACCAATAATTGCGTTCGTTGCTTGCATTAAACGAACAACATTAATTTCACCGACAGGCGAGCGGAACAAATTCGCTTTGTATTGATTACAAACAGCATCAACAGCCATTGTTGTAGATAAATTCACCACAACATTGATTTCTTCATTAAAACGATGTGGAGTCAAACAAAGTGCGGCAAATATACACAGAGTGATTGTTCTTTCTTCACCAATAGCCTTACCATGTTCATCTATAAGCACTAATCTGTCAGCATCCGGATCTACTGCTATACCCAAATCTGCTTTATGTCTTGCAACAGCATGTTGTAATTCTTGTAAGTTTTCCGGTAATGGTTCGGGAATATGTGGAAAATTACCTGTATTATCACAATACAATTCAATGACATTACAACCAAATTCACGCAATAAAGAGGGAATATATAGTGAGCCGGATGCATTGACGGCATCAACGACAACTGTGAATTCTTTCTCATTTAAAAAATTTAGAGTATCAGAAAATAGTGGATTCCGTGTGATAGTTTCAATATGATGTTTAGCAAAATTCTCTATGTGGGAAATCTTTCCGAAATGACGATGATCTCTTGTTTGTTCGGGCGTATCAAGGAACTGCCAAAATTCATGATTTTGATATGCATCTAAGAAAACACCGTCACTTCCAATAAATTTTAAACCATTCCATTCTATTGGATTGTGCGATGCACTAATTGAAATTCCACCGGCGCAATCCCTTGTATGTTCAGTTAGTAATTGTACTGACGGTGTGGGAGCAATGCCAATAAATAGTACATCACGTCCACAAGCAGATAATGTCTGGGTTACAATGTCGGCAATCCATGCGCCAGACGGTCTGCCGTCTAATCCAACGACGACAGAGCCTTGCGGTAGATATTCGGAAAAAGCTCTTATATATTGTTGAATAACTTCTTTGCTGAATGAATCGTGAACTGTGGCTCTGATTCCTGAAATTGATCGTATAAATGGCATCGAAGAAGTATAATTATTGAAACATTTCTTGAACTATTGTTGAATAAGCAGGTGACAAACGAATTGCCCAATCAAACATTATTTTTGCTTCATCAGGTGCATCCGCATCAAGTAAGCACAATCCCGCTCCAAAACATGCATCAGCATTTTCGGGTCTTAATTCCAAGGCAGAAGAATATAGAGTGTGAGCAGCTTCCACATCTCCTAATGAAAATAAATTACGTGCCGTTTCAGTAAGAATATCGCTTAAGTCAATTCCTATATAACTTTGGAAGCGTAAAGTGTTCCAGTTGTCGAGTAAATACTGAACAGTCTCTAATGCTTCGACCCATTGATCTTTGTGAGAATATATTCGAGATTGAATAAAAATAGTGTCGGGATGTTTATGGAATAAAGTTCCTGCCTTTTGTAAAAATTCTTCGCATAAAGTTAAGTCATCGTCAAGCAGTGATAGCAATGCCAATCGGTGCAAAGCCAATAGAGCATAATTTAAAGGCAATCCACCAATGGTAAACGATGCCTGATACAATGCAACGGCATCATCTATTTGATTATTTTTAAATGCAAACTCTGCTTTGCCAAACGCTATGATCCCATCTTCAAATGTCGGATTCTGATCTTCATATTCCTTTGCTAAAGTTGTTTGATACAAATAATCAATTCGCGATAATGCTTTTATGGTAGAAGTGCGCCAAGTCCATAGTGTTCTTGCTCTCAATGAGGCATTGATTCCCAATTCTCGCATAATCTCCACTTGGGAATAAGCAAATTTCAAACAATCAATTGTATCCTCCAATGATGGCTCAAGCATAAAAGCAATATCCGTTAATTCTTTATCAGCTATCGTTTTTCCTATTGCAAGTGGTCTGGAATCAATGAGTAATCCAACAGATTCATCAACAAAATCGTCAGTCGCTCCGCCTTTCGTCACTATCACCGGCAGTCCATTTGCCATCGCTTCAAGTGCAGGTAAACAAAATCCCTCACCACGATAGGGTGAAACAAATACATCACAAGATCGATACAATTCAGCCATTTCTTCATCTGAGTACATTGTATCAATATAGATAATTTCTGGACTGTTCTGATTTTTTTGAATACCTTCGATGATTTCTTTTGCGGTTTGTCCTTTGTAGAACGAATCACCGCCCATATCTTTTATTATTAATGTAACATTGTCCGCAGCGGTAAACGTTTTGATATACGCTTGCAACAGTATATCAATACCTTTTCGAAAAATCGTTCCGCCAACAAATAAAAATCTGTAGTTTTTTGCAGTTAACTCTTTTGTAGAGCCAAAAGGCGTGTGCAGTTTTGGGTCAATTCCATTAGGAATTACTTGCACTTTTTCGGCAGTTATGCCGCTATTTACAAAGGAATTTCTTGACCATAACGAAGGTGTCCATATTTCATTAGCTTGTTGAAAAATATCCACAAAATCTTTTCTATGAGTAGTAAATTCCCATGGCTGCATTATTATCCATTTTGCACCTTGTGGAAGTTCTTTTTTCGGCGGCCATGAATGTCTTATACACAGATATGGTAATTTTTTAACTGAAATATCTGATTCTTTTTTATTTCGTATATCATGTTGCTGTAATAGTTGCAGTTGAGAGTCATTTTCCGGTGAAAATGTATCATTTTCGTAAGGAATAATAGTTAACTCTACAGAAGAAGTTTTGATTAATTCAGAACAAATTTTTCTATTGATTAATGCAAGAGAGTGATAGACAAACTGAGACCCTTCCCACACAATATTTATTTTTTTATAAGAAGTCGTATTTTGAGAAGGATCAGCAGCACGATATGCCGGCTGCTCAACAGATATTTTCTTACGGCAATGCACAGTCATATTCAGATTGATAAATCCACGCTCTTGAGGGGTATCAACTTCTTCAAAATGTTCAACTTCTAAACCGGCATTAGATATATGTTTACGTATAGAAAATTCATCAAAACCAACACAATGATAATCACCGGGATTTGTTTGACCTCCGAAAATCATATAAGAAGCGACATCTGCATCCCATACTTTGTTCATATATGCCTTGCATTGTAAGCGTAAAGATGGGCACCGAATTACTAATTCCCCGCCCGGTTTGAGTACTCTTGCCCATTCGGAGAGTATCGAGGTTGTTTCTCTGTGAGAAAAGTGTTCCAACACATCGCTCGCCAGAATGCCGTCAGCACAGTTGTCGGGAAGATCTAATGCTCGAATATCCATTGCAATAACTCGTTCATCATCAGAGTAGATGTCAATGTTAAGGAAACCGTCACGGATATCCTTGCCACACCCCAAATTCAAGTAGAGCGGTGATGGTAAATGCTGAGGCAATTTTCCCTTTGCGTTTGTGTTTGAGAAACCACCGCTGATGGGTGATTGGCGCATAACTCTGTTCAACGGTTCCATATTATCATTGTTTAATGGATATTTACGATCTTTGTACTTTATCTACAACAATCATCACTGCATATATCTATGAAGTTATCGTATAACTCTCATCGCTCGATTCGTGTATTCATGGCTTTAGTAGTTGTTTTATGGACGATGTCGTGTTCAACACCGTCGTCTCAGAAGCCATCGCAATTGTCGTTTTTTGCAAATTTACCACAATTTTCTGCTGTATCCGAAACGCAAATACCGTACCCAATCATTTTGTTGCATGGACTTGGACAAAAAGCTGAAGTATGGAATGACGCCAATGCCGTAAAATTTTATACTCAAGATCTTGGGCTTGGTTTTGGCGGTACCATCAAGTTTTCACAAGGCTCTCCGCAACTTCTCGGGAACAATACATCAAAAACCTCAGATTTCTTTACTGTTTCTTTCTCAAGTCCTTATGATTCTATAGGTGGATGGGCTCGTGAGTTACGAAAAGCTATAGAAGTAGTTCGTACAACTACTAAATCCGATAAAGTAATCCTGATCGGCTATAGCATGGGAGGAGTTGCAGCTCGTTATCACCTTATTTTGCAACCGAATAATCACCATGTAAAACGCCTCATAACTATTGGTTCACCACATCAAGGTTCAGCATTTGCCAAGGCATATAATTGGAAAACATCAATTAATGCGGGTTTGGCTGACAATCCTAATTTTGTCAAGAAGTTGGCTCTTGATGCAGCAAAGGGAACATTAGAATCTTTGGAAACGGGTGTTCCATTTGATGCACCCGCAATCGGTGATCTGCGCTTACCGCATGATGGTGGCAGATTTCTCTTCACCATTAATCGTTTGCCGCATCCGGGCGATGTTGAATATGTGAGTGTTGTGGGTAGGGTAGAGTTTTTAGAAGGCGTAGCAAGTTTACGTGTTTCGACATTCTCAGAAATTTTACGTCGTGGTTTGGAAGTAATAGGGCAAGGTGGGGGAGCATTATTACGAGATGGCGATGGGGTAGTAAGTGCTCAAAGTCAGAATATTTCCGAATTGCCATGGTTTGCTATGGATAGAAACAGACAAAAAATTGCTCGTACCATAACATTACAAACAGAGCATCTACAACATTTGAAAAGTAGTAATGAGATTCAAAGAGTGACTTTAGAGGAGCAACCGGAATTAAAAGGTGCAGACTTCTATAAAGTGAATGACAGAGGAGCACTTGTAATTGATTTTATTGATTATTTGCCTGCCAATAAGACTTCCGTGAAAGTAAATGTCGTAAAAAAGGGAATAACAGTTTTATCGGTGGAAATACCTAAAGACAAAATTACTCGTGTTCGCAAAAAAGATGGGAGAGTGGTCCTCAGAGCTATTTTTGAATACCCGCACAGTGATGATTGGAATGAAGAATTGACTTTCGATTATACCATCACAAATTCTTTTGGTAACAGCGTTAATTCTTCGAAACTGTGGGAACCAAACTTATAGCTCTGATACTCTTATCTGATTATTGAGAATGTTGAAGTAACGAACTCAGTACCTGAGTTTGCGGTAAGTGTATATAATCCGTTGGGAAAATGCTGTAATGGAATTGTAAAAGAATCATTTTGTTGAACAGTGGTGTAAACAACTGAGCCGCTCAAGGAGTAAATGTTGTACCTCACTCCATTCAATGAATTTCGAAGCAGTTTTGGACAAATAACCGAAAGGTGATCAAGATTTACGGTTGGGATTATCCATTTTTCGCCGGCAACACTACACTTTTCGTCCTCGTCTTTGCTTGAAACAACCTCTTTTTTTACAGTAATTTTACTGATTATTGTCTTTACTATACCCAACCCTGTCATAGCGTATAATGTATCGCCACTAATTAATAATTTTCCAATATACGGACTGTCGAGACCTTCGTTGAATAGATTCCAATTCATTCCCATATCGGTGCTTACATACACTCCATTACCAATTGTGCCTGCAAATATCATTGTGCCATGAGATGCTAAAGCTGCGACGGCTACAGTCATGTTTGGGGTAACTTTACTCCAGTTCTCACCACTATTGGCACTCATATAGACACCACTATTGTATCCCGATATAAATCCTAAAGTTCCTGCAAAGAGTAATGAGTTGCATTTTGTCACCGATAATACCATAACATCACCAAGACCGGTACTTTTTTGTTCCCATGTATATCCTTTGTTGAAGCTCACATTGATTCCGGCATCAATACCAACATAAAGAGTATCGTTAACCTTATCTAATGAATTATGAGATTCATCTTTATTGCTTTTACTAAGTTCCCATTTCAAACCATGATCAGAGCTTACATAAATGCCGTTTGAACGTGATACAAAAATGAGAGAGTCAATATGTATAATTGATCTAACCGATTTGTCGTGAACGTTTTCCCATGTAATACCTTTATCGCTGCTTCTGTAAAATCCGTGCAATGTACCTGCATATATAAATTTTGAATCAGCACTCAAAGAATGGCCCTGAGTACGAATTTTATGCCTCCAAGTCTTTCCATAGTCGGAGCTGCTATATAATCCATTCGTATTAGCAACACATATAATTGAATCCTTCATATACATATCATATACAGTTGTTTTTGAAAAAAAATCATTGAACTGAGTCCAAGATTGCGCATTCATCAATGTAATGGCGAAATGGAAAGTAAGAAATAATGTTGCTAAGTTTTTCATAATATAAACGAGTAATGATTTATTTTTTTGAAGCGGAGTAATATTAATTTGTACAAATTTAGTATATATATCGTTCACGAATAGAGTTTTCATGTTTATTTTTATGTCAGCCATTCTTCATACAAATCTCGTACTTCACACAGAATCATAGCGGTAGCTCCCCATAAAGCTACTCGTGGATGAATATCCCAGTATGGTGCCTTAAACCTCATACCGGATGTACCGTCCCGCACACCGATTTTTACGGATTGATAGGTCAGACTATCCATAGGTACTCTGAATATTTCTTCGACTTCCGCTGGCTGTGGATAAAATTCCGGATGATCTTCATGTATATGAGCAATGATTGGATGAATTACACTATTAGAAGGTGGAACATAGATTGTGGACAACAAACCCAAAATAGAGACGAACATACTTTGCAAACCAATTTCTTCTTCAGCTTCGCGTATTGCTGCTTCGACAATTGTCTCATTATTGTTGATTCTGCCCCCGGGAAGACTTATTTGCCCTTTATGTGTGGTTAATTTGTCACTCCTCAAGGTTAAGAGAATAGATGTTGAATCATGGTTGCGAAGTAATGGGATTAAGACAGCACTTTGTTTTGCATCCGCGGGTGCTGAGTCGGGTTTTATTCGAACTTCGGTATTGACCATCTCTGAACTTATTGGCAACATTTTCTTATGTGCCTTTGCTCCGGGCAGTGGTTTTTGAAGTCGCATAGCCAAAAAATCGTGGAAAGTTGCTCTCATAGTAGAGTTAAGTATCTAAAATCATTGTGAAAAAAGTTCATAAAAGTAGGGATGCAAAAGTCACTCATAGCCAATACATCGTTTGAATATTCGTAATTTTACAGTCAATACTCATTTTTTTTGATAGTTATCCA
>JAYRWZ010000220.1:0-1805 GCA_041917875.1 Chloroflexota bacterium
ACAAATATCGGTTTGGTGAATGAATATGGCGTAGAAATCGGTGCGAATTATTATGTGAATGATCAAATATTATTGTCGGCGGATTATGCATGGCTTGGAACAGAAGTAGTTGAAAATACCGTCAGTGCGAATAAAATATTACCAAACACTTCTCCGCATCGTATTACACTTAATGCAAGCTATACTGTGCCGCAACGCTATGATGTTGGCATGCAATTCCGCTATGTGGAAGGATTCCAATGGATAGCAGGCTTGATTGAAGGTTCTGTGCCTTCCTATGCTGTATTGAATATTAATGCAGGATATAATGTCATGGAAAAATTACGCCTTGGCGTGAATATTTTTAATGCTCTTGATCGTCGTCATTATCAAATTTTCGGCGGCACAATTTTACAGCGTTATACCACAGCCACATTATCATATGAATTCTAATGATGGGTGTTTAGCAAACAAAAGTGGTGCTGAAGTGCAGATAATAGCGTTATCACATTGAAAGTAGCGCGTAATGTGATTTTCAGAGAAAAGTCTCCTCCACTGCGGGGAGATTTTTTTTTACTTAAAAGAGATATTCAGAACACATGGCTATAAAAAATCTGCAAAAAAATAGCCCATGAAAATCATGAGCTATCAGAAAAAAGATCTGTTACCGAATGGAAAAACAAGAAAGAATATATCAATATTTATACTTTTTCGCCATTGTTGCGGCTATAGTTTTCTATAATATTCAATATAATCAGGCATTGACTTGTTGCTGACGAGCTTTTCTCATCAATCGCATCGAGACTGTGCGCAATGACGGAAAAAATGGTGCAATAATATATGCACGAATAATATATGTCCAAAAACCGCGCTCTAATAATGATTTATCAATTAAATGCTCCACTTTTGCATGTGCAGCAGGCAATTCGCTCCAATGAGTGTTAGCCCTTTGATGATGCACAGTATGCAAACCATTATTGAATAACATCCAATTTGTGATAGGACTAACGAAATTTCGAGAATGATTATATTCTGATTCTTCATCGGCATGAACATGTTGAATATAATTAAAAATCAACACTGAAAATAATGCCACTTGATGCGGAATAACTATGTAGAGCAATGCTTTTTGCCAATCAAGATATAATGCACCGGCAAGAAATGCACCGAGCACGACATATTGGGAAGCAGATTGATAGAACTTGCTGCGATTACGTGCCCACAAATCACGCAAATAGCCCATAATAGGACTTTGTTGATAATAACTGCTTATTGTCGGATAGCTCAACAGTGTGAAAATATTATTGCGTTCACTGATGCGATAGGTAATAGTGTGGTCGCCTTCACGATTATTGAACTTGTGGTGATTGCGATTGTGGGTCGGAATCCATGCAAACACCGGAAAACCATAGAACAGCGTTATCCAATAGTCGGTGAGAGTGTTCATTGTTTGAGATTTCCACATCGGCACATGATTGTGATTGTGCGCAATGACGGCTACTGTTATAGCCAAGTACAAACTTGTGATGTACGATATGGGATGAAAACCATAATTCCATTGCCCAAAAAGGAGCAAGGTAGTGGCACTTAAAAATAGTATAGTCTTAATATCCGCTTTGTATTTCAGCATACTGCCTCAAAAATAAGTTGAAAAATCGTCTGCTAATATACGTTTTTTGTACGAGAGCATCATCACATAAGACGCTCTTTTCTATAAATTCCCATACATTATTCATTGTCATTCCAGTCATCGTCGGGTTTCATGGTAAACATACTGCGCAACAAGTCGCCAAAAGCAAAACCGGGAGCCGTGTCGCTTATGTCTG
>JAYRWZ010000221.1:0-2711 GCA_041917875.1 Chloroflexota bacterium
ATTTCTCTTATTCTTTGTTTTACAAGTGTTTATAGGTGTCTTTTCATCTCGTGCCCAGACTTGTCCTCCGGGATACCAATTTAGGCACTTATGTAAGAATATAATTGTCAATGGTTCTCCTTGTTATGTTTGCGTTCACACCTGCGTTAGACAGGTAGGTAATGTTGTTGATATTATCTTTATGGGCGCAGAGTTTCACCAAGGGTGTGCAACTGGTACTAATCTTGCTGATGCGAGCATTGTGAACCAACTCAATGATATGGTGCTTGCTATTGCAGCAGATGAATGGGGACCGAATCCATTTGTCAATATTCCTTATTGTGCTTCGCAAGCTGTTAGTTATTTTGAAGTTAACGTTAGTCAAGTTTCTTGTTACCGTAAAGCATCAGACGGCAGCAATGTTCTCATATCAGCATGTCCGACCAATGAAGGAAACTTTGTTTGTAAAGCAACATATAAGATATGCCGAAATGAACAATTACAGATTCAGAAGACATTGGTTTCAAAAGATCCGCCACCGGCAAATGCTTGTCCGGCTGCACCCGACTGGATTGTTCCTACGGGTCCATTTCAATCACCATGTATGCCTTATTGTTTTTAAATATTAATTTGACTCTCTTTCTCAATCAAGCAGGGATAGCTCACTATCTCTGCAAAATTTCTTTACACTTATGAAAAATATAGTCATCATTTGTTTTGTACTATTCGCCGGTTTTATTGGGAAATCACAGGATTTTACTCTTGAGAATCTTTCACCCGATTTGCACTTTTTACATAATAATAAGCGTAATATTATTGCTGCCGGTAATGATGGGGTGCTTATGTATTCATCCGACGAAGGGGTTAGCTGGAAACAGAAGAATTTCCCTTCAAAAAACTCTTTTCTTGATATTTACACCAGTAATAATAATCAATTGCTCGTTTTATTCAATAATAATCGGATGCAATATTCGCAAGATTTTGGCAATACTTGGGTAGAAATTGTAACACCTAATGATGCAATAACATGTGCTATACTTAATATTGGGATTGTGGTCGGTGACAAGGGAGGGAATTTACACCTTTACAGCGTTAAAGATAAATCATGGTTAATGTATGAAACAACAATAAACAGTCATATCCTTGATATGCAGTTATATAAGGAAGACTCTTTGATGATTCTGTCAAGAACAAGCATCTCCGTATGTTCTCAAACTTCATTATCTTCCATAAAAAATGTAAGAAGTCATCTTATTTCCAATCCTAAGGGAAACATGACTATTCAACAGAACAATGCCGGACTCTATAGTTATGCAGTGAAAAATGTTCTCTATTTCTCTTATGATTTGGTATCGTGGGACTCTATTACCTCTGAGGATAAAAATTCTTTATGGTCTTTATCCAATAATCAAGAAGCATGTAACTTTTCACTTATTACATATAGTCTTGCTGTCTATTGTCAAGTGAATGTCTATAGCTTAATTGATAAACAATTGTTGAGATCAGAAAATTTAGATTCAGTCTATAATGAAACAGATAAGCCCTATATAGAAGCGGAAATCCCTACAATTAACAATTCATGTCTTGTGAACGGTTCTGATATAATGATCTGTGGTAATACAAAATTACTATACAAATACCATAAAAAACAATGGACGCAACTATCGCTTGCAGGACCTAAAATGAATGAGATACTTCACGTTGAAAAATCCTATATTATTGCTAAATCCATCTATGGTGTTGTGCAATCTAAAGATGGCGGTGTAACATGGAAAACAGGTTCTAAATCTTTAACGCCCTTCGGGAGTATTAATTCTATCTGGGGTTGTGATATAGGAGATAATAACACGCAAATTACTTTTGCACCAGGTGCAAGAATTAAATTTTTTACCAGATCTATTGACTCGGGAAATTCTTTTTCGTTAATCAATACACAGATACCTAATTGGATTCCTCGTATAAATAATTTGTATGATTTTTCTATACAAAATTACGCATCAGGTCAATGGCTTGCCACTTATTCATTTGATACAGTAAATTATTCTATAAGCAGCTATAAGAACTTACCTGTTTCTTTTTTTGCATTTTCTGAGGATGATGGCTTAACGTGGAGATATAAACTTTACGATTCCGTAATAATCCGCAGACCATTTTATCTTTCCAATGGTAATTTTTACACGGTATTTAAGTATAAAGACTCATTGGTCAACATTTATAATTCACCATTCATAGAAGATCAAAAAGTAATAAGTAAGGAATGTTGTTTGGTGACTTTTAGTAAAGATGGAAATGAAATATCTCGTTTAAGACAGAGTAATATCAATGATATTGAACTCCTTAGTTTTTCATCAACCAATCAAGGATTCGCAGTTGTTGGATATTGGAATACAAGCGATAGTACAGTTTGGAGGTATTTATGCAAAACAAACGATGGGGGGAAAACTTGGTTGCCTCTTAGTACTAGTGATACTGTTTATAGAGAACTTTTATTTAGTCACTATTATGATAGTACTTCAAAGATTTTATATGCTGGTCGTGCTGATGTCAGAGCAAAAACTATATCGAGTATTAGAAACTCTCGTATTGAGAAATGGTCTGACAACGGTGAATTATTATTGAACTTGTTTAAACAAAAGCCGGGAAGTTGAACATTCGTATATTTGCAAAAAGAAGAACAAGTTACACAAATGGAACAACTCCCCGATATGATCTTAACAAAATTACAACAAAAT
>JAYRWZ010000222.1:0-4838 GCA_041917875.1 Chloroflexota bacterium
GGGGATTATTTACTTTCAGCCAATTATGAAGTTTTGGTTTATCAAAGCGGTAATCGTCTTCGCGTACAAAACATTAAAATGCTTGGTAAAGACAAAGATTCCGGCGATTCTTCACCCGGCAGAAAAACGGGCTGGATTGATTTGGCACGAATTAAACTCTCAGTAGAACCCCTTGCGGAATGGCGCCAAATGTTTGGTGAAGTATGGCGATTGCAGCGCGAACATTTTTGGACAACCGATATGTCCGGTGTAGATTGGTATGCTATGAAACAAAGGTATGAGCCATTGCTTGAACGCATTGCTTCACGCTCCGAATATGCTGATATTATCTGGGAATTGCTCGGAGAACTCGGCACTTCTCATGCCTATGAGCGTGGCGGCGATTACAGAATGCCTCCCACATACAGACAAGGTTTATTGGGTGCATCGTTTTTCTATGATGACAGTGAACGCGGCTATCGCATCACAGACATAATGAAAGGTGATCCTTGGAATGAACGTTTAACCTCTCCGTTTCGCCGTCTGGGTATCAATATCATGGAAAATGATATAGTTATCGCAGTGAATGGAAAAAAGGTCGGCGTGCATTGTTCACCAATGGAGTTATTACTCAATCAAGCTAACAGCGACGTGAATATTACCGTAAAATCACCGGCTGTAGCGGAATATCGAACGGTAAGCGTCAAGGCATTATCCAATGAAACCCAAGCACGTTATCGCGATTGGGTGGAAAATAATCGTGAAACAGTTCATCGTTTATCGAACAATACGGTCGGATATGTCCATGTGCCTAATATGGGACCTGCCGGCTATGCCGAATTTCATCGCTATTATCTTACAGAAATCGAGAAAAATTCGCTCATTGTTGATGTACGATTTAATGGTGGCGGTCATGTCTCGCAACTGTTGCTTGAAAAATTAGCAAGAAAACGTTCAGCATATACGATAAAAAGATGGGGAAGTCCCGATCCATACCCACGCGATTCGGTAGCCGGACACTTGGTGGCATTAACGAATGAGTATGCAGGTTCGGATGGCGATATATTTAGCCATACCTTTAAAAATATGGGACTTGGTTTGCTCATAGGAAAGCGTACATGGGGCGGGGTGATCGGCATTTCACCGCGTTATATTCTTGCCGATGGCAGCATGACAACACAACCCGAGTTTTCATTCTGGTTCACGGATGTCGGGTACAAAGTGGAGAACTATGGTACCGATCCCGATATAGTTGTTGAGATTGCACCGCAGGATTATCGCAATGGGACGGACACACAATTGCGAAGAGCAATAGCAGAGATTATGTCATTGAATGAGTCAGAGCCATTTGCATTACCGGAATTTGGTGAAAAGCCCAAGGTCAATGTCTAAGTAGTTGTTAATAAAAGATATGCACGTGTGATCAATGGCTCTTTGTCTGAAAAAAAAGAGTTGTTATCATTATTTTATATCGCTTTATCGGGATAATTTTCGTATTTTTGTTTTGTGGTTTAATAACTGCATAAATGAATGGGCTGGCAAAGCCCATTTTTTATTACTATTCATTTCAATGAAGATACACATACCGGAATCGGTTCATACTATGATTCAAGAGATATGCACTCAGCAGGGGGCATACGTACTTGAACTTTCAACCAAAGGGAGCAAGACTCGCCCGGTTCTTGAGATTGTCATAGATACTGAACACGGCGTAATGCACGAATTGTGCCGTAACATAAGCAAAAAGCTTGATGAATTCATCGAAACTTATGAGTTCCTGTCGGGATTAAGCGGCATTGAGGTTTCTTCGCCCGGAATTGATCGTCCTTTAGAATTTCAATGGCAATATACTAAACATATCGGTCGTGATTTGCGCATAGCATTGAAGGCAGGCGGGCACGTTGAGGGTACATTGATGTCTTTGCAACCCGAGTCTTTGGTATTGCACAAAAAGCAAGGCAAGCAATCGAAAAGAAGCGACCAAGAAGAATTAGAATCAGTAATTCAATTTGCCGATATTAACCACAGCATTGTTCAACTACGCTGGAAATAATTTTCTCATTACTAAATAACTCTATGCATCATGGCACGTCGTAAACAGAAGCCGAAATTTGACAAAAAACTTATAATCGAAGCATTCGCTGAAATGGCGAGAGAGCGCAATATTGACCGAGATTTATTACAAGGTATTCTCGAAGAAACCTTATCACTCATGGTAAAGAAAAAATATGGTCAAGATGCTGAAGCCGATATTATTGTTAATATGGACAAAGGTGATATTGAGATATACTTAACGCGCACTATTGTTGATGAAGTAGAAAATCCGGCTCTGGAAATTTCTACAAAAGAGTTGTATGAAACAACGGGCGATGCGTATGAGGTAGGTGATGAGTTTATTGAAGAAATTACTCTAGATAATATTGCTGACAGTTTCGGCAGACGCTTGGTTGCTTTGGCTGCACAAAATCTTGGTCAAAGAGCACGTGATATTGAAAAGGATAATATCTTCAATGAATATGCTTCAAAAGTTGGAGAGATCATTGTCGGCGAAGTTTATCAAGTGCGTTCAAGCGGTTTATTGATTATGCACAATAAAACAGAGATGCGGCTGCCGCGTGAAGAGCAAATCCACAATGAACGCTACAAAAAAAATACAACTATTCGTTGCATTGTAAAAGAAGTGCGTCGCCTTACGGGCAGCGGTGTACCCGATATTATTTTATCGCGTGCCGCGGATGAATTTATGGCTCGGCTTTTTGAAGTAGAAATTCCTGAAGTCTATGACGGTATTATTGAGTTAAAAGCAATTGCCCGCGAACCCGGTGAAAGAGCAAAAGTAGCTGTTATCTCTTATGATGACCGCGTGGATCCCGTAGGGGCTTGTGTTGGTATGAAGGGTATTCGTATTCACTCAATTGTTCGTGAACTTAACAATGAAAGCATTGATATCATCGAACATCATCAGGATCCGCGAATATTTATTGCGCGAGCTTTATCACCTGCAAGAGTACGAGAAATTATTATCAATCAGGAAACCCGCAGTGCTACTGTTGTGGTGCCGGATGATCAAGTATCTTTGGCTATCGGGAAAAATGGACAAAACGTGCGGCTTGCTTCAAAACTAACCGGCTATTCCTTGAGCTTAATAAAAGAAGGCAGCGAGGATATTGAATTAATTGAGTTCAAAGATGAAATAGGTCACGACATGTATATGCGGATTATTGAATTGGAAGTTGATACCGCACGAGAGTTTTTGATGGCTGATATTTATGATTTATTATCTCTTGAGGGAATGACCAAAGAGTTATTACTTGAAATCCGTGCAATAATTCTCCAAGAATTTGATGAAAAAGAAGATCCGTCAATTCGTGAAGATATTATGCGTTGGGGACTTGAGGATGATGAAGAGAACAATAATGAAGCAGAAAATGATGCAGTTCCGGAATAATTCTGCGCACTTTTTCTTTTGGCCAATGCCGTAAAGAGATAATCACGTCTTTACGGCTGTTTACAACTGTGATTTTTTTCGATGCGCTGTGAAACAGTAATACAAAGCTCATCAACACTTATTTAATAATCGGTAGCACTATGGCTGCAATGCAAAGTACGAAACTATTTAAACTCGCTTCTCAAATCAATATCGGTAAAGATACCATTGTGGACTTTTTACAGTCGAAGGGCTTTAAAATTGAAAATAAGCCCACAACAGCACTCTCTGATGTGATGGTAGATATTGTCATGGAAAAATTTGCGAAAGAATTACGCGCCGTCGAAAAGCAAAGAGAAAAAATAGAGCGTCACAAAATTGATAATCACAAGCACTCCGATATTGTGAGCGTTGATGCTGTTGCAGAACCGGTTGCTTTTCATACCGACTCTACGGATCAATCATCGGGTAGTTCCAAGAAAAGTGCTCAACTCGAAAGTGAAATCGTCAACAAAACCGACAATTACGAGAATTCGGTCGGTGAAGTGGCTGATTTTGTTGAAACCGCACCACAGTCAGCAGTTTCGCCTGTTGATGAAGTAAAGCCGGCTGCTCCTGCGATTCCGATTCAGCCTTCTACTTCAACAGAGCAAAAGGCGGATGAAGTGCATTCGGCAGAAGAAATGATCATTGAAAAAAAATCTTCAGCGATGATTTCGTATCCAATCGCGGCTAAACAAGATTTTACCCCGAAACCGGTTATTCAACATGAAGAAACAAAGGTGGTGGAAGCTATTATTCCGAAATCACTTGAAGTTACTCAAATGCCGGAGGTAATAAATGAACATCACATACAATCCGAAAACCTGAGACCGGAAATCACGCCCGTGTTTGAAAAATCTGAAGTCAAGGAAAGTACAATTTCGGAATTGCCTGAAAATCCTTCCACAGCAGAGGAAAAAATTACTCCGTCATTGCAAGTATCTTCTCAAGCTGACAAAGTGATTGAACCAGTGGCAGATATCAAGAGTGCTTCATCTAAAGATGTATCGGGTACGTCGGCTTCACCGGCGACTGCAACTGTGACGCAGGATGGTGCGCAAGCGGAAGAACAGCAGCATGAATCTGATGAGGCAGCAGGAAAACGCAAGAAAAAACGTTTTACACCCGTGGAATATGAAGCCGGTAATGCTAATCAATTACGTGGTCTTACAGTACTTGGAAAAATCGATCTCGGTAAAGGCGGCAGTAACTCCCAACAAAGCGATGGAAGAAAAACACGTAAAGATGGAGGAAAATTAGGGGATCGTAAGGAAGATCGCCGAGATCGTGATAAAAAATCTGATCGTCGTCCCGACCAGCGCGATGCACGTCCCGGAGATCGTCGTCCCGACCAGCGCGATGCACGTCCCGGAGATCGTCGTCCCGACCA
>JAYRWZ010000223.1:0-2300 GCA_041917875.1 Chloroflexota bacterium
AACTGTAAATATACCGGATGCTAAAC
Source organism: Chloroflexota bacterium (assembly GCA_041917875.1). Lineage (GTDB taxonomy): Bacteria > Bacteroidota > Ignavibacteria > Kapaibacteriales > UBA961 > UBA2353. Next base: position 27 of record JAYRWZ010000223.1, read on the forward strand.
CAAGAAGGTGAGCGTGACTATTTTCTTTTTCAGTAAGAATTTTGTTTTTAAGCAGATAATCGGGTGTTAATTTCATAAAGCGCCCACTGTCATTATCACCGATTTGTGGTATCTCATCGGCAAAATTTACCATCGTATAAGTGAAAGCAACAGCTTTTTCCATACGTGAAAAAACAGCAGGCGATAATGGAGATTTTGAGCATTGCGACTTTATAGTATTCGGTAAAGAATATAGAGCTAATGGAGCCGGCTTAAGGGGTGGTTTTCCCTTTACGAGTGTATGGTCATAGCGCGATAATGCGCTTATTTTATCATCGGGCAGATTAAGTATGAGTGACACTGCAAATAATGTCATTTCCAATGATAAACGATGATAGGGGATTGATGCCTCAAAATTACCGCCATCCGGAAGAAATTGCAAGAGTATTTCAGTGCAAATTTCTTGTATCGCAAATGCTAACCACGCATCTGTTTGAGGCGAACATGGCAGATAAGCAGCACAATATAATACTCCCACACAATCAGCCAGATAATGATTGCCGCGTAAATCGGCTGACCACTCTAAATTATTCATGATATGCAGGCAATGTTCATATATGCTACGTGTGAACACTCTTTTAAAATCATCGCTGAATGCATAGCCGTATGAGATAAAAAGATCATAAGCAGTAAGCCAATTTGCAGCCCTGATGCCCACATCCATACTTGTTACCCAATTTACACCAAATCGCGGAGGATTATACGCTATAAAGTCAAGTATTTGATTACAAAATTCTTGTGCAATTTTTTCGGATTGCCCATTATCTTTATTCAGAAAGTAAGTATAAGCGAAATAAACTGTATGATGGCATCGAGCCAATTCCCATGGCACTTTGACATCTACTCCATTCATTATGCCATATATATTATCTTTGTGCCATAGTGCTTCTGACCAACGAAATCCGGATTTACAATCCCTCTGCCAATCAATCAAGGAATAATTATCGGAGATTAGTCGAAGTATTTTTTTATGTTCACTACTGTTGGCAAGTGACACTTTGACATCCTCAGAATTTCGAATCGTTGTTTCATAGTGAAAGCCGGCAACTCCTTGGGCTTTTATTCCATAATGCCATGCAATCCAGCCCGATCCTAAAATATCAAATTCATGGCGACAGAAGTGCTCTGTTATGCTTTGAATAATATCTTTGTATTTGTACAACGATTCCGATGATACAACTTTTATATATTGCTTTAACTCATCCGAATATTGGAAGTCCGCAGAATATGTACAATGACGATAATCTTTTTTACGTTGTATCTTTTTTTTGATGATTTTTTTACCGATTTCAACAATCTTTTTAATAACAATATGGGGCGGTAAAGAGAGTGCCTGCCGTGCTTTTCGAGAAAGGGACATTGTGTCGTAAAAAAAATGAAATTATTAAACAAAAAGTTAATGAACCGGATTAGTCACTTGAATTTCAACGGTTCTATTATAAAAACGTCCTTCGGGAAGCGTATTGTCATATCCTGCTCCGGAAGTCCCTACGCCCATAGTTTCCGCTTGTAAACCTAATGCTTTCGCGCTTTCTTTTGCTCTTTGTAATGACAAAGCACTATTGTATTCGCTGTCACCGATATTGTCGGTGCTGCCGCGAATAATAATTTTTGCATCGCTGTGAATGCGCGGTTGAATAAATGTGAGTATCCTTTTGTGTTCTTCACTTAATAAGGATTGATCATAACCAAAAAGCAATAGCCGGTATTTGTCAAATTCATTGTCGTCTCTTTGTGCCTTTCGTTTATCGGTTACAGACAATACCGAATATGGTATGGAATCGGTTGAAACTTTTATCGTTTGATTTTTATTGTCAGTTACTGTCAGCTCTGCATAAAGATTACCGGAGCTGTTAAGCTGATGTTTATTGTTTTGAATAATATTGTATTCGACGGGTTTTTGAGGTAATGATTTATCACTAAAATCCATCAATGGAATATTATCTTTTTTGATGACAAGATTCCAATTATGTACGCCTTCTTTTGCTTGTATTGTGGGAGTATATTTTACTGATGATGTTCCTTGAATAATTGTGTCGGTAATAATAATCGGGTCGGTAATTCCGCTATAATCGGATGATATTTCTACACGTCTGTTTTCTTCAAGTCCTTCGGTGCGAGCAATATTTGCCGGCACAACAGGTAAAGTGCGTTGCACTAAGCGTATTCTTTGCTGAGATATGCCCCATGTTTCGGACAAATATTGTGCAACTGTTTCGGCTCTTTGTTGTGCTA
>JAYRWZ010000224.1:0-2033 GCA_041917875.1 Chloroflexota bacterium
AGAGATTTTCTTCATTGACGATAGGGGTATCTGTTCCCATTTTTTTTACGGCACAACAAGCACGACGTGAATCTGCAACATTACAACAATCGGCAGCCGAATTACAATTACAGCACAGAACACGTATCCGTATGCAGACAATAAAACAATTGCGAGAAAAACAAAGTATTTTACGTTCTCTTCTTGATGAAATGGAACAAAGTACTTTGCCTTCTGCACAGGATATGGCACGGGGCGCAGAAAAAGCATGGAATATCGGATCTTTATCATTATTCGAAATGGCATATATCCGACAAAATGCCTGGGAATATCAAAAAAAATATATTCAAACTCTCGCTGAGTATAATGCAACAATTATTGACATTGAATTTTGGACACTTTCACGATAATTATATTAACAATTATGAAAACTTATTATATCATACTATCACTCTGTACATTTTTGTTTTTCTCTTGTACAGATACACAGCAAGAAATACCGGCTGAACAGCCGGCAGGACCATCCGACATAGTTACGGTGACCGATAAACAAAAGATCAATGCCGGCATAACAGCTGCAATGCCTGTTATACAACCCTTAACAGCATTATTACATGTAAACGGCTCCGTTGATGTCCCGCCGCAATCCTTAATTTCACTTGGTGTTCCACTGGGTGGATTTCTCAAAAATGTGACGGTTTTACCGGGCAGTTTTGTGAAAAAGGGTCAAGTTATTGCCACGATGGAGGATATGGCATATATTGAACTGCAACAACAATATCTGACTGCACGCACCAAATTGGAGTATTTTGAAAAAGAATGGCAAAGGCAACAAGAATTATCGAAAACAAAAACAGCAAGTGAAAAAACAGCACAATTTTCTCAATCCGAATGGCAAACTCAAAAAATAACTGTGAAAGCATTGGAAGAAAAAGTACGTTTACTTGGCATACAACCCGATAAATTGCAGGAAAATACTATATCGCGAAGTATCTCAATACATGCACCAATAACAGGATATATTTCTACCGTAAAAGCAAATATTGGAGCATATATTCCCCAAGGTGATATTATTGGGACATTAGTTGATCCGTCTGATATTCATGCAACATTAACGGTGTTTGAAAAAGATATTGCCTCCATAAGCATTGGGCAAAAAGTACGGATACAAAAAGCGGATAATCCGAATATATTCTATGAAGCAACCGTTTTTCTCATTTCTCATAATGTGGATGAACATAGAAGTGCACGTATTCACTGTCATTTTTCGGAAAAACATGAGGAATTATTACCCGGAATGTTTCTTTCTGCCGATATAGAAATACCAAAAAATAATTGTGTGACCGTATCCGAGAAAGCTGTTGTACGGAAAGGAAATACCGAAGGTGTTTTTATTGAAAATGATGCAAATACATTTGCCTTTGTCACCGTAAAAACGGGTATAAGACATGCCGGAGAAGTCGAAATCACGGCTACAATGTCGGGCAATGATATACGCGATAAACGTATTGTCATGCAGGGCGCATATTCTTTATTTGGCATTATGACCAATAGCGGTGGTGAATAATGGGGTAGTCATTGTTGATAGTTTGTTTGATGTGTATATAGAAGAAGTTTTGTAGTTTTGAGAGAACATTGGGTGATGAAGGGTTCTGATGGAAGTGGTCTCGTCTTCTGTTTTGGATGATGCACCGTGTTGCTTGACACTTTGCTGCCCACTATGTTTCGTGACACTATTGTTACGTAAAATTGTTGTTTTCTTGCGAACAAAGGAATATTACACACATTTTTAAGGAGATACTATGTCGAATCCTATCAATGAGAGAACATTTGAAAAAGCAGCAGCAGATCTGAAAAAGCTACTCTTTTCCGTGAAGTTAGGTGATGTTAAAGTACAATTGTCCGGTGAATCTACGATTGATGCTAAGCATTTTAAAGCAGTTGTGCGAACAGATGATCAGTCCGTCTTTTCTGTTGTAACAGACAACTATAATCTGATTACCAATCAACAAGCTCTGGAATGGGGTAAAGAGGCGTTTCATAAGTTATTTCCC
>JAYRWZ010000225.1:0-4898 GCA_041917875.1 Chloroflexota bacterium
ATTATTTCTGTGGACTTTTCAACTTTTTCATTACGTTTATGTTTCTTGTTTTGGTCTTTTTTCTTTGGCGGTGCAACTTCCTTTACAGTGACATCGCTGCTTTTTTCTTCTGGTGTCCGGCTAACCGATCGTACATTCTCAGACAGAATATCTTTGTGTTTGCCGAAAGATGCACCCGGTTTTTCTTGATGAGTGTGTTGACCTGACTCTTTCGAATCTTTGATGACATGTGTCTGCTTTTCTTGAATATTTTTTTGTGTGTTCTGCTTGCTTTGTTTTTTTGAAGGCAAATGTAAAACAACACTTTTACGTTCAGGTGCTTCTAATGATGCGACAGTGTGCTTGCCACCTTTTAGAGACTTACGACTCAGATTTTCTTTATTTATGGTGGCATGATTTAACCTTTCCGATTGTGACTTCTTCGAATCATGTTTAACCGGTATGGGTTGTTTTTGTTTCACATTATCATTATTGTGTGCATCTTCTCTACTATGATTGGATTCTTCTCTACTATGATTGGATTCTTCTCTACTATGATTGGATTCTTTTCTACTATGATTGGATTCTTTTCTACTATGATTGGATTCTTTTCTACTATGATTGGATTCTTTTCTACTATGATTGGATTCTTTTCTACTCTTTTTCTTCTTTTTCCTTCGTGACTGAAGATTGAGAGTATTATCTTCTCTTTGTTCAATTTGTACATTTATATCTGTTTGATTTTTCTCTTTAGAATGTGATTCTGTTGTATAGGGCACTTTTTTTGACTGTTGTCTGACTTCTCGATTTTTTGGTACAGCCGTGGCTTCATTCAAGGTCTGATCAGAATTCAGTTCTTTATTTTCACGAATTTTATCTTGATTTTCCGAACTTCTCTTTCCATACTGTACTTTCTTTTGGTTCAAAGGATTATCAGTTTTTTCCGGTACGGAAATTTTCTTGTTTTTATTATTTTTTTCTGCAGTGTTATCAATATTCTTTTCTGCCTTCTTTCCTGATGCATTTTTTGTATCGGCAACACGCAAAGAAATATCTTTTCCTATCGTAGGGGACGTCTTTTGTATTGGTTTTTGATGAACAATTTTATTCGTTGATGTTTTTTCAGATTTTACCTTTTCAACAATTTTTGACTCTTCTGTGTTTGAATGTAACGTTTCAGAAAGTCGGAGGTTCTCCTTTTTACTATTGGCTTTTTTCGACTTGCTATGACCTTGATTTTTTGCAGATGCTGTATTATCATTCAATGAATCTGCGCTATCATTTCTCTTATCAACATAGTCGTTTGTTTTATCAATAGATTCTGTTACATTCTTACGTCTTTTATCACTGGTTCGAATATTTTTATCAGAAGGTTTTGCTTCTGTCAGTGCATCATTGCCTTTTGTAAGCACAACATCAACTTTCTGTGGCACGACGGCTTTCTTTTTTGAGCTGCGAGCCATTGGTTGTGAATTTTCAATATTTTGATTTTCAAGATTACCAACAGACAAACTCTTATTTTGGTCTTCTTTTTTATGTACTGCTTTTTTTGCCATAATAGAAACTATAAATCAATGTTCTTCTAAAACAGATTCCGCTCTGTTTAAATAATTATACAAATATGTGTTTAACAGATCCTCCGCTGCCGAAAATGCATCGGTTTGCTGCAATTGTTGTTTGACCGACGTAGCATTCCACATACCACGCAAATAACCGGCGTAAAATTTTCTAAATTCAATGACTGCACGTCTTTCATTACCTTTATCCCTCACACATTCGCGCAGATGTTCAATACAAACATTTACACGTTCTTCCGCTGATGGTTCGGGAGCGTCTTTGCCATGTTCTAATCTATACTTTGATCGTCTGAATACAAATGGGTTTCCTATTGCTGCGCGCCCTATCATAACTGCATTGCAGCCGGTCATATTAAACGCTTTCTCTACATCTTCGGGTGTTTCTACATCTCCGTTGAGAATGACAGGTATGTTCACGGCATCTCGAATTTTGGGAATCCATGACCAATCAGCATCTCCGCTGTGTCCCATATCTCGAGTACGGCAATGAACTGTTAATGCCGCGGCACCGGCATCTTCCAAACGTTTAGCAACATCCACAATGATAATATTGTCCTTAGACCATCCAAGTCGGGTCTTTACGGTCACCGGCAATGATACTTCATCCACAAGTGCTTTTGTCATTTTTGCCATTTGAGGCGGATCTTTGAGTAAAGCCGCTCCTGCATTGCGCACTACCACATTTTTAACCCAACATCCACAGTTTATATCTATGAAATCCGGTGCCGATTCTTCCGCCTTTCTTGCAGCATGACGCATAGTTTCGATATCGCCACCAAAGATCTGGATAGAAACGGGATGTTCTTCTTCCGACAAAGTCAGTTTTTGCATAGAACGCTTTGCATCGCGTATCAAGCCTTCAGAGGATATGAATTCTGTATAAACAATGTCCGCTCCAAGTCGTTTACAGATAACGCGAAACGGCAAGTCGGTCACATCTTCCATTGGTGCAAGCAATACGCCATTCTGAACGCCGACATTGCCAATTTGTAAATAATGATTCATGAATATTCTAAGAAAAGAACGCAAAAATACGAAGGTTAAACGCTTTTCATCAGAATTGAAGCTGTTTTATCGTCTTTCATTTGACAATGAAGCATTCACCTCAGTAAGTCTCTTAAGGCTTTTATTACTGCTCCATGACAATAATCTATTGTTATGTGACAATAAAACAGTAGTTTAGAAGTGAAAAACACATCTTTCATTATGAGGAGAAACTATATGGATCGGCGTTCCTTCTTAACAATGCGCTCTGCAAATGACATTGATTCCCCCTTTAGGCGAGCAATGACTTCTCAGCCAATTATTTCCCAAGCGGGATTGGACGAACACACGGCACCGCTGACTCGCAAATCTGCGGAACACCTCTTACGGCGCACCGGCTTTCAATATACACCTGAAACGGTCAATGCTCTTATTGGGAAAACAGCACGAGAGGCAGTCGAAAAAATGCTCAATCCGACAACAAATGAAATGCCACAGCATCCGAATTGGGCATCAATGGCACCTGTAAATGACCAAGCACTAAACCGTAACCGTATGCTTGAGATTCGTCGAATGTGGTTTAATCAAATGCTCAACGGTACAAATCAACTCCAAGAAAAAATGACTTTTTTTTGGCATAACCTCTTAACTTCTGAAGAAGATAAAGTCTATTATCCCCAATTTATGTATTGGCAGAATGATATTTTCCGTAGAACGCCTAATAAAGTTACAAATCCTTGGAAACCATCCGAAAACAATGATCGCTCTGCCTTTGGTAATATTAAAACACTCATAAAAGCAATTGTGCGCGATGCGGCTATGTTAATATATTTGGACAATGGTGTCAGCGTGGTGGGAAATCCGAATGAAAATTTTGCGCGCGAATTATTGGAATTATATGCTTTAGGAATTGGTAATTACACAGAAAAAGACGTTGTAGAATCCGCCCGAGCATTAACAGGATGGTCAATTACCGGATTATTCTCAGAGTGGAAGTCATCCCGCTGGGACTCGCAAGAAAAGGAATTTCTCAATGAAAAAGGTAATTTTAACAGTGACGATATTGTTGATATTATATTCAAGCATCCGGCATGTTCCCAGTTTTTTGCTAAGCGATTATATCAATTTTTTGTGTATTTTGAGCCGGATCAAACGATTGTTCAAGAAATCGCCCGGTTATTGGTTAAAGAAAATTTTGAATTAAAACCGATTTTATTGCGGCTTTTCACATCGCAACATTTCTTTGATGAAAAATTTTATGGCGCAATGATTAAATCTCCACTTGATTTAATTATAGGTACTGCTCGTTTGCTCAATATTAAAGCAATAAAGGTAGATTATGGTTTGGTCGCAATGGCTGCATTGAATTTAGACTTACTCAATCCGCCCGATGTTGAAGGATTTAAGATGCATCATAATTGGATAACAACCACAACACTGCCTACGCGTCAAAAATTTACCAATGGGATTCTCGACGGAAAAACATCTGATGGTCAAAATGCACCGGAACTAAAAGTTGATGTTATGGCATTCATGAATACATTTCCTGATGCGGTTACTGCAGAAGAAGTTCTTAAAGCGGTAGCAGCATACATGATCCCCTTTGAATTATCTGACGAAAATGTCAAGGGGTGGATTGATGATATATTTGGCGGCTATGATTGGACCATCACATCACCAAATGCGAATGCGGAGGTAAAGATCAGATTACTACTCCGCAATATTATGCAATTGCCCGAATTTCAATTAATGTAATGAAAGGTGAAATAAAATGAAACGTAGAGAATTTTTACACAAAAGCGCAGCGTCCACGTTAACTATTGCTACATTACCTGCATTATTTGGGAATGTATCTGTCGAAGCGTTAGCTAATTCGCCTGAATTACAAGCTGCATCAACACTTGCTGAAGATAGCGATAGAATTATTGTGCTCATTCAGTTAAATGGTGGAAATGATGGCTTAAATACCGTCATTCCAATCGAAGATCCACTCTATTATGATGCGCGAAAGAGTATTGCTGTAAAGAAAAATGAGTCCTTAAAAATAAACGATACCATAGGATTACACCCTGCTCTCGGCGGGTTGAAAAACTTATATGATAATGGGCAAATGTCTATAGTTCACAGTGTGACATATCCGAATCCTAACCGTTCACATTTTCGCGGTACAGATATTTGGATGACTGCTACTGATGAAGATGTATTTAAAAGTACAGGATGGGTTGGTCGCTATTTGGAAGGTATAATTCCGACTGATTTTCCGAATTCAATGCCTGAACATCCGCTTGCTGTACAAATAGGTACTTCACTATCGCTTACTTTTCAAAGCGGAAAAGGTGCTGCGGGTATTACATTTCG
>JAYRWZ010000226.1:0-6122 GCA_041917875.1 Chloroflexota bacterium
AATGATTTTGGCGATGTTCGCTTCGATGCTCCACCGATTCTGTATCCTCAATTCCAAATTAATCTAAAAACAAATAATCAAGCAGCAGCACAATATGAATGGTATTTGAAGAAAGCAGATGGCACTATAGTTGGCGAAGGCAGTAATTTAGAAGATAATACTGTTTACAAACATGATTATACTCTCGAAAACGGATGCTATGAGTTTCGTTTAACAAATCGTGAAGACTATGGTCTGGATTTATGGTTTGTGAGACAACAATTAGGATCCGGGTATCTCAGATTACTTTCTGACGGAGTGAGTGTTAAGGCATTTAACCCGGATTTCGGACGCGATGTGTTTTTACAATTTGTTGTCGGAGAAAAACCAACTATCAGCGCGGTGACCAATGTGGAGCAATTGAGTTTCGGCAATCTACAATTAAATGAAACCAAAGAAATGGAATATAAAATTACTCCGAAAAATGCTGCCGGGCTTGTTGTCGAAGAGGTGTCCGTTTCTTCTCTGCGAAAATTTTACTCCTTAAAATCGGTCACACCAAGTGTTGAAAGCAATAAACCCAGAACTTTAGCTTTCGGTGATACCATGACTATTGTTGTTGCATTTAAAGGAGACAGAGAAGGTAAACATAACGGTAACTTAATCATTAACTCGAATGACCAGAAAAATCAAGCATTTTCTGTTCCATTAACCGCTTCTGTTGGAACAACTTCTATCAATGATATTGTTACAGAAATTGACTTAATACTCGAAATACAACCGAATCCTAATGATGGTAATGGTATTATAACCTTTGGAAACATGAATGGAATCGAAACTGAATTACGTGTTTCTGTTACAGATTTGCTTGGCAATGAGATTATGGAACTGACAACAGAAAGACTTGCCGGAAATGTGTCTCATCTCCAAATTCCATCTCATTTACCAAATGGAACCTACAGAGTACTGGTTTCTACGCCATATTCTAAAACTTCAAAACAATTTGTTATCTTAAAATAATTTTCGGTTATTCTTACTCCCCTTCTGTGCTATAACAGGAGGGGATTTTTTTTGTATTATGCGCATACTCTACGACGAAGAAATTCCATTACTTGCCGAATATTGCAAAAAATATTCGATTGATGCTCACCCCTTTTCGCATAGAAATTTAACAAAAAAACTTGTGGATTATTATTCGCCACAGGGATTATGTATTCGTTCAACAACGAAGATAAACACGGAACTTATTGGTAACAGCTCAATTGAATTTATAGCAACAGCAACTTCAGGCACTGATCATATTGACAGGTCAATAATATCATCTGATTCCATCAAGTGTGTCTCGGCACTTGGATCTAATGCAAATGCGGTGGCTGAATACTGCATTTCGGGGATATTGGAATATGCAAAAGTGTATGATAAAAATGTAAAAAATCAGACACTTGGAATAATCGGCTATGGTAATGTAGGTCAAAGAGTTGCACTTTATGCTACCTTATTGGGAATGAATGTTCTTGTCCATGATATTCCTCGACTGAAAAAAGAACTGCCTTTTTTTCATGAGCATCACGAGTTCTTTTCCATTCTCGACCATGCAGATTATATTTCATTTCATGTACCTCTTGATACATTCTCGGCTCACAGTACATATCATTATATTAACAAGAGTAATGTCTCATTGTTGCGACCATCTCACATATTAATCAATGCTGCACGCGGTAGCATTATTGATGAAGAGGCACTATTACAAAAACAAGATTTACCCGCTCTTATTTTTGATACTTGGGAACATGAGCCGAATATTTCAATCCCCTTGGCAAAAAAATGTTTTATTGCAACTCCTCATTCTGCCGGATACACAAAGGATGCAAAACACAATGCCACAAGAGCTATTGTTAATGCCTTATTATCGCATTGTGGAATAGCGTCCGATGTACCCGTAATTCAGTATGATATTACCAGTAAAGCTTTCGCTTTACAAGCCTCAGACAACACCAGACTCTTATTAACATCGCCCGAATCAACCCGCATTGAATTGTCAGATACAAGAAAAATTAGAGAAAGATGCTTCAATTTTCTGTATAATACGCAGCATCTTCGCGCCATTGAGTCGTCATACTTTGATTATCAACGAAATATATGTCTTCATGATGAAGAAATTTTACAGATCATACAGTAAACTCCTCGGCACGTTAATATACATCAAATTATGCGAGTTTATAACCTTTGTTCTTTCAAATAGTTATAAATCGGATACATCAATTATGGCATCTCCTCAACAGCTTGATTGTGATATATACAAATTCTCTCAACCGTCAGACATTTCTTTCTATATAATCAATCAAGCTGTGTATTACTTTGATATGAATTTCTTGAGCACGATCAGCATAATGCGAAAAAGGGGCGCGAATTTCCACATCACACATTTCTGCCATTTTTCCACCGTTTTTTCCGGTCAATCCAACAATGTGTAATCCCTTATTGCGAGCTGCCTCAATTGCTTTTATTACATTCGCAGAATTACCGCTGGTGCTGATTGCCAGCAGAACATCTCCTTGCTTACCAAGAGCTTCGACGTATCGAGAAAAAATGTATTCATATCCATAATCATTACCGACGCAAGAGATATGTGAGCCATCAGCAATGGAAATTGCCGGTAATGCTTTCCTGTCATCGCGATATCTGCCTGTTAATTCTTCTGCAAAGTGCATGGCATCACACATTGAGCCGCCATTACCACAGCTTATTATTTTATTTCCGTTCTTTATAGCATTCACCATTACATTGCCTGCATTTTCAATCGCTGCAAAATTATTGTCATCGGCAAGAAAGTTTGTCAGCACTTCAGCTGCCTGTGTAAAATGTTGTTTAATTGTGTTCATTATGATTTCCTTAATTGTAATAATGCAATATTTTCAACATGATATGTATGTGGAAACATATCAACGGGTTGCAATGATATTATATCGTATTTTTCATGTAAAATAGCGCAGTCTCTTGCTTGCGTTGCCGGATTGCAACTGACATAGACGATTGTCGGAGGTTCCAGTGTAAGTAAATGCTGCAATACCATTTCATGGATTCCGGCACGCGGAGGATCTAAAATAACAGTATTCGGTTTTTCACATTGAGAGAGTACTTTCATTGCATTTTTTTTATGCAAATCTTCATGATAAAATTCTGCATTATGAATATTATTTTCTCGCTTGTTGGTATTTGCATCAATAATAGAACTTTCCGACAACTCGAATCCAATTATTTTTTTACAATAGTTTGCAGCCGGCAGTGTAATTGACCCTGCTCCGCAATATAAATCCCAAACAATATCTTCACTTTTCAAATTTGCAGTTTTAATAATAGTCGAAATAAAAGGTTCTAACTGCACTGCATTTGTTTGAAAAAAAGAAAATGGAGAAATAGTAAATTTTACACCATGAATTGTTTCATGTATTGTCTTTGTTCCGTTTGACCATTGAATTTCACCAACAGCCACACCTGATTTGGATTCAGTAACTGCCCAAACATGTGACGTAATATTCGGTACCATAGTCGGTAATTCATGTTTATACCATTCGATAAAATCATATTCTTGGTCTTGAGAAATCGGTGAAGTAATGAGTACGACCATGAATTGTGTGGCATCACGGTTTGTGCGCATAATTACATTGCGTAAAAAGCCATGATGTTCGCGCGCATGATGTGCTGTGATTCCTAATTCGTCTGCTTTATTTCGAAGTGAAGTTAGGAGCACTTGATTTCGCGGATCGGCTATATGACAAGTATCCACATCGAGCACTTTATCAAATCTTCCCGGCACATGAAGCCCGACTGCAAAGGATGTATTGAGGTTTTCATTGCCCATTTCCTCCGGGGTCAGCCATCTGGAAGCACCAAAGGAGAACTCCATTTTGTTTCGATAATGATACACTTTCTCAGAGGGCATAGTGTCATAGACATGGTCAAACGGAATTTTTGCAATGCGCTCAAAGCAATCAATCAGATGACTTTTTTTCCATCGAAGTTGTTCTTCATAGACTAAGTGCTGCCATTTGCATCCTCCACAAACACCGAAATGAGAACAAACCGATTGTATGCGTCCCGGACCGGGACTAAGAATTTGTTTGATTGTGCCTTCCGCATACTTCGATTTGTTTTTGTGAATCGAGCATAGCACTCTATCACCCGGTATGCCTCCCTGAATGAAGTGGACTTTGCCATCATGCCGCGCAATAGAAACGCCTTCAAAACCTATCGAATCTATGGTAAGTTCGATTTCCGGATATATTTTTTTTGCCATTTGCTTTCAAATTTGTGTAAAGTGACAGCGAAATTCGTAAATTAACTGATGGTAGTGGCTATAATTGGGAAAAAACAGAATGAACTGTTCACAAAAACATCACATACCTTATCGCATAGTTTTTACTTATGTCATTGCAATTATATCAGTTATTGCACATTGCCCCTTTTTGTTGAGTCAAGGTATTCGTCCATCATCACTCGGCAAAGATTTTATCGTTTCATTTCTACCTAATTTTCATAACAATGTGAATGATCCGATTCGCCGTCCTTATGACTCATTGATAGTTTTTTGTTCGGGTGCGCCCGGTACTAATGTTGAATTTCTGTATCGCAATCGAGCAGGCGCACGTATCGTCACTCAACGGACAATGCCTGAAAGCGGAGTGTGTTCATTGGCTGTTTCATGGGTAAACTATGAATCAAGGGGCTTTAACAATAGCGGACAAAATTTTACAACAGGAGATAACGGAAGAGTCATACAACCGTATTTTCGCATCAAAGCGGATGCTGAAATTGCTGCATATGCCCATAATCAAGCCGTTACAACAAGCGATGCCACTTTACTCTATCCGACACATGCTCTCGGAAAAAATTACATGATACTTTCCTATCCTTCCGATGGCAAATCTGCTGTAAATCAGACTACAGACCAAATAGAAATGACTCTGTCCAGTACGCCGGCGGAAGCAATCATCACCGCAAATGAAAACGATACTAAAGTTACAATAACAACGAAAAACGATTTGGTCAATCAATTTGATGTCTCGGGTCAATATGCTCGTGAATTCAGTTTTACGCTTCAAGAAGGTGAGTCAGTGCTTTTACAAACCCTCATTCAACTTGGTAACCTAAGAGCTGATATCTCGGGAACAGCAATCCGAAGCGATAAACCTGTTGCTGTTTTTGCCGGACATCAACGCACCCAAGCTCCACTTCAATCGAATTATAATGGTATGTCGCGTGATCATTTATTCGAGCAATTACCGCCTATTGAACAATGGGGATATGAATTTCTTTTATCCGGGTTTCCAAAAGATTATGTACGATTTATTACGTATGATGCATATAGGGTGATTGCATCGGAAGATATGACAACGATATATGAAGGTAATCAGCAAATTGCTTTGTTACAAAAAGGTCAGGTTTATGAAGGAAGAATTGCAGAACCGCTGCATTTGCGCGCTGATAAACCTGTCTTGGTTGCTCAAATACGTGCATCATCACAAAATAGTCAAACCAATAATGGCAGGGGCGATCCATTTATGATGTATGTACCTCCAAAGGACTTATATTTGAATACATATACCTTTTGTGCAATACAGGGATACGGCACCGAAGAGGAAGCCGATGAATTGGTTTATGCTGATCATTACATAACCATCATTATTCCAACGAAAGGTATTGCTTCACTTCGACTTGATGATACAGAAATATCTGCGGCTAATTTCAAACAATTTCCTGTTGTTAATTACGGTAAAACGTGCTTACCCTATTCTTATACAACACTTTTTGTTCGACAAGGAACCCATAAAATATTCAGTGATTATCCTTTTGCACTGTTTTCTTTCGGCTATGGTACAGCAAACTCTTACGGTTACATTGCAGGAGTTGGCACTGGAATCCCGTCTGCTCCCATTCCACCGCTTACAGTCAGTAACGATACCATAATCTGCAAAGGTTCTTCTGTTCAATTATTTGCTCGCGGCGGCGGTGAAAAATATAAATGGTTTCCGGATACCAATATATCGTGTACCGAATGTGCAAACCCAATTGTAAGTCCTGATAATTCGATCATATACTATGTCTCATCTACAGACACAAATAGCTGTACTTATATTGATTCT